>JAPPNE010000095.1:0-19067 GCA_028818775.1 Deltaproteobacteria bacterium
GAGGGCGAGTTGGGCACGGCCAACGGCAACGTGACCCGCCTGGAGGGCGAGTTGGGCACGGCCAACGGCAACGTGACCCGCCTGGAGGGCGAGTTGGAGACGGCCCGGACCACGATGGGGTCCCCGGATGATGCGGCGGACGACAGCGCCGACGCGAGCCTCCACGCCCAGCTCAACGCCGCCAAGGCCCGCATTGCGGAGTTGGAGGCCGGGACCGCCCCCGACGTACTTGATCCGATCAAGATGGCGGCCAGTGGTGCGGCTTCGGACGCGGACGACGCCTACATGGCCGCCGACAGGGCTGCCGGTGAGGCCGAGGATGCGGATGACAACAGGGCGACTCTCCAGACCGGCGACGCCAACTCGGTCGCGGATGCGGAGGCGGCCAGGGGCGCGGCCAACACGGCGATGGCTGAAGCCAAGAAGGCGCAGGACGCCGCCGACGCGGCGAACGCGGCGAGCAATGCCAGTGACGCGACCGCCGAGAAGGTGAAGGCCGACAACGCGAGGGACGAGGCGATGATGGCCCAGACAGAGGCCGAAGGCCACCGGGACAATGCTGTCGCGGATTCCATGGTGGAATTGAAGATCGACGGCACGGTCAAGAGCGTCGGCGATACGGAGATCGATGCCATGGCCGGAGCGAGTTCGGTCACCATCGATGGCCAGACGACGATTACCGGCCTGATCGAAAGCATGAACCCCGAGCAGACGGCTCCCGCGTTTGAAGGGCGGGATGGGGTGCAGGACAACCCCGCGACCGACGCTGACGAGGCGGTGGCATACCGGCAAGCCGTGGACGAGCGCACCTTCGACGTCGGCAAGGTGGTCGATTCGGCCGACGACATGGCCCGCCTGATGATCGTCACCCAATACGCCGGGTCGACGACGGTAAAGACATTTTACCAAACACCGTTAGCATCCGGAGGCGAGAACATCGTCGCTACTCATGTCGCCGGGTCGAGGGCGGGACAGATCTTCATCCACAACGGTCCTGACGGTACCCCCCAAACCGACGACGACGTGTACGCAGACCTGGTGTCCAGAGGCATGTTCTACCCCGTCACTTCCAGCGCCGGTACGCAGGTGTCGGGCGTTGATCTGGATGCCACGGACACAGTCGCCGCGGACGCCAAGCCTCAAGAAGTGTGGAGCTATCTGCACCTGGGTGCTGACGGCGAACCCGGCGGCACCGGCGGCGACGCGGATGGAGTGCGCTATGTGATAATGAGGGAAACAGAGACAACACATGCAACCGACACCGTCGAAATTACCTATGCGCGAGTCGACATCATGGTCACGCTCCCCGTAGCCGGCGAGGTAGCTGCAAGAGATATCCAGACAACGGCTCAGCTCCCCGAGGCGACGGCCTACGATCACATCCACTTCGGTGTGTGGGCCGGCCTCAAGGCGGCTGCAAAGGACGGTAGCCAGGACATCGCCGATCTCGGCATCGGCTTCGTCCAGAGCATCGGTGACGGGATGACCGGGGCCGACATGCCGAACAACGGCTCGGGAACCTACGAGGGCAACTGGGTGGCCACCGTACAGGCTGCGGACCCCGACGGCGACGGGGCCATCACCCTCACCAGCGGAGCCGCTTCGTTGGCGGCGGACTTCGGGGAGGGCGAGATCACCGCCACCCTGACGGGCTTGGCCACGCTTGAGGGTGACATCTCCGGAAGCGAGTTCTCGGGCACGAAAGCAACGGTGGCTGCCAACGACCACGGCCTGACAGCATCGAGCAATGATGTCACCTTCACGGGCTCCTTCACGGGCGGTTTCTACGGCTCCAAGGCGGCTGAGGCCGGCGGCATCTTCGACTTCGCTTCCGAGGACAACGAGGCCGGCGCGTTCCGCGGTGCCTTCGGTGCGGACCGCAAGTAAAGCCGCTTATCCGACCTGCTGACTGGCTGACTGCAATCGGGCGCCCCATCCGACAACGGATCGGGCGCCTTTTTTGTTCTGAGAGGGGCCACGGGGTCCGTGAGGGTCTCGTTGGCCCTCTCGTTTTCGCCAACAAAGGCGGTTTTTCCCCTTGCATTCCCTCGGGACCCGTGTTACCCGATGTGACTTGGGACGATTGTCACCAGCCTTATGCGGAGGGGGATCCGCGCATTGGGGATGTCCAAGGACTGTCGCACATTTTATGTGGTGGCGGGCATTTCACCCTTGCATTACCCCTTGACTTGTGTTACCCACGTGGCATTGAATTGGACAAAGTTGAGGACACAGGCGAGGCGGGACGTCTTGAGGACTCTTCAAAACGGTAAGGAGGAACTGGGAATGTTGAAGCGAAATTTCGCAATAGCATTGGCCGTCGCCATGGTGATGACCGCGCTTTATGGCTGTTCCAGCGGCGTGTCAAAGAGCACGCACAACGACGTCCAGGCTGAGTTGGATGCAGCGAACGCCATGATCGCGCAACTGCAGACGAATGTGCAAAATCTGCAGACGCAGTTGACGGACGCGCAGGGCGAAGTGACTCGCCTCGAGGGCGAACTGCAAACGGCCACGGACAACGCGGACAGCATCCAGATGATGCTCGACACGGCCAACGGCGAAGTGACCCGCCTGGAGGGCGCATTGCAAACGGCCACGGACAACGCGGACAGTTTGCAGACGATGCTCAACGCGGCCAGGGGCGACGTGACCCGCTTGACGGGCGAGTTGAACACGGCCAACGGCAACGTGACCCGCCTGGAGGGCGAGTTGGGCACGGCCAACGGCAACGTGACCCGCCTGGAGGGCGAGTTGGGCACGGCCAACGGCAACGTGACCCGCCTGGAGGGCGAGTTGGAGACGGCCCGGACCACGATGGGGTCCCCGGATGATGCGGCGGACGACAGCGCCGACGCGAGCCTCCACGCCCAGCTCAACGCCGCCAAGGCCCGCATTGCGGAGTTGGAGGCCGGGACCGCCCCCGACGTACTTGATCCGATCAAGATGGCGGCCAGTGGTGCGGCTTCGGACGCGGACGACGCCTACATGGCCGCCGACAGGGCTGCCGGTGAGGCCGAGGATGCGGATGACAACAGGGCGACTCTCCAGACCGGCGACGCCAACTCGGTCGCGGATGCGGAGGCGGCCAGGGGCGCGGCCAACACGGCGATGGCTGAAGCCAAGAAGGCGCAGGACGCCGCCGACGCGGCGAACGCGGCGGGTAATGCTGATGACGCGACCGCCGAGAAGGTGAAGGCCGACGCCGCAAGGGATGCGGCCATGATGGCCCAGACAGAGGCCGAAGGCCACCGGGACAACGCTGTCGCGGACTCCATGGTGGAATTGAAGATCGACGGCACGGTCAAGAGCGTCGGCGATACGTCCATCGATGCCACGGCCGCCCGTAGCGTCGTGACCGCTGACGAGGGCAATGACGCCCAGACCAAGGATACTGGCCTGCAGGCGAAAGACGACTTCCCCATGACGATGGGTGCGCAGACTGTCGGTCGGGCGACCGTAGCCGGAGACCCGGATGCAACACCCAATCCCTTCAGATCACCCGTAGCCAATGCGGCGGCGCGGAGATTCCCCATTGGCAAGACGGTTGATTCGGATGACGACACGGCCCGCCTGATGATCGTCACTCAATATGCCGGTACGAATACAGTGAAGGTATACGCCATCGCCGACGCTGACACTAATGACTTGTCAACCACCACTGGCAGAATCCAGATCGCTGGGGCGGATACGGCGACCGATGCCACCGATGACCGTTTCTCCGCCCTGAGGTCGCGGGGTATGTACTACCCGGCCGGTGCAGACGGTGAGCTTACTACGGCGGATTCTGCCGACAGCAACACTGACGGCGTCATCGACGAGACCGAACTTCAGGGCGACACGGTGGCGGCGGACGCCAAGGCGAGGGAGGTGTTCTCCTACGTGTCCGCAGCGGGCACCGACGCCTTGTTCGGCACCAATGATGACGTAATGAGCTATGTCGTTCTGCAGGAGACAACTACCGACCCCCTGTCAGGGACCACCACCTACACCTATCGCCCTGTCGACATCCACGTCGACACCGACCCTGATGGAGATGCAGCTACCGCTGTCGTGCCCTCGGAGGTAACGGCCGTGATCCCCGAGGCGGCGGACTACTCGCACATCCACTTCGGCGTCTGGGCTTCGCTCGGTGCGGCCGCGAAGAGCGGTGCGCAGGACATCGCCGATCTCGGCATCGGCTTCGTCCAGAGTATCGGCGATGGGATGACCGGAGACGACATGCCGAACAACGGCTCGGGTACGTATGCGGGTAATTGGGTCGCCACCGTACAGGCGGCGGATACCGAGGGCGACGGGGCCATCACCCTCACCAGCGGAGCCGCTTCGTTGGCGGCGGACTTCGGGGACGGCGAGATCACCGCCACCCTGACGGGCTTGGCCACGCTTGAGGGCGACATTTCCGGGAATACGTTCTCGGGTGACGCTGCCTCTAGCATCACACACGCGACCCTGAGTTCCACTGCCAAGTTCACAGGAACCATGAGCGGCGGATTCTACGGCTCCAAGGCCGCGGAGGCCGGCGGTGTATTTGACTTCGCGACCGAGGACAACGAGGGTGGCGCGTTCCGTGGCGCGTTCGGCGCGGATCGCACGGACGATTAGGTCGCTTATCTGACGTTACCAGAGTAGACGGGCGCCCGGTCCGAGAACGGATCGGGCGCCTTTTTCTTTCTACAATGCGATGTTCATCGACCCGCTTCGGTTGTCGGGATATACCGTTCATTCCCTGCGTTCAACCTGTAACTCCAACTGAACGAAAGCGTGTATGCGTCAATACATGAACCTGTCGAACCTGCTTGGTGCCGCGATCCTGGCGGCACTGTTGCCGGCCATCATCGGCGTTTCTCCCCTGCCCGTAGGGGCACAACAGACGCAGCGCGCGCTGCTTTCGGCGGAGACCCTGATCAAGGCCGCCCGCGCGGCGCTTGCGGAGGGCAAGCTGGACGACGCCGAGTTCCTGCTGAAGGGCGTCAAGCCGGGCGAAGGGAACATCGACGATCTGGACTTCCTGCACGGCACCATCGCGCTGGCACGGCGGAACTGGCCGGATGCCATCGACCGGTTCCGTGCGATGCTGGCGCGCAATCCCGACCTGCCCCGGGTGCGCCTCGACTTGGCGCTGGCCTATTTTCAGACAGGCGAGGACGGCAACGCCGCCTATCACTTCCGTCTGGCGCTGGGTTCCAAGGACTTGCCCGATGTCGTGCGTGCGCGCGCCCTTGGCTTTCTCGACCAGATCCGGCGGCGCAAGAGGTGGTCAATCACCGGGTCTCTGGCGGTCCTGCCGGACAGCAATATCAACGCCGCCACCAGCGCCCGGCTGGTGGACCTCTTCGGCCTGCCGGCGCGCCTTTCGGACGATGCGCGACAAACCAGCGGGGTCGGGCTGAGCGTCAACGTCGCCGGCGGATACGAAGGACGGATCTCGGAGGATCTGAGGTTCCGCGTGGGCGGCGAGCTGCGCACGCGGACCTACGATGAGAGCGATTTCAACGAGCAGCTCGTGAGCTTGCGGGCCGGTCCGAGGTTCCTGTTCGAGAAGTTCGACCTGCGCACCGAGCTGACCTCGCGGTTGCGCTGGCTGGGAGGCAAGCGTTACAGCCGGGCCACCGGTGTCGAACTTTCGAGCGATTGGCTGGTCGCGCCGACGTCGCGGTTGAGCGCGTCGGTCGGGGGCGAGCGGATTTCCTACGACACGTTCCTCGGCGACGGATACTCCTATGGCACTCACCTGGGTCTCCGACACGCCCTCGGAAGGGCGACGCTTCTGCGGGTCGACACCTCCTTTCGCCGCCAGACGCTCGACCGGGACGCCTATTCATGGGACGAGTTCAGCATCGGGGTTTCGGTCAAGCGCGAGTTCCCCCTCGGGTTCGTGCTGTCCGCCGGGCCGAGCTACCGGCGGCGCGTGTATGGGGCGCCTCTTCCCATCTTCGGGCCCGAGCCACGCGTGGACGGGACCCTGGCGGGGCACGTCAAGGTTTCGAACCGCCATGTCAGCCTGTTCGGGTTCATGCCGGAAGTGACGATCCGGTATGAGCGCCGGGACAGCAATCTCGATCTCTACGACTACGACCGGACCGCCGGCGAGGTCGGCGTGGTGCGGACCTTCTAGACGGTGCGAACGGTCTGGAGACGGTGCTTTTGCTCCTTGTGTCGCCGTTGTGCGTTGCCTTGGCCGTCGCAGCTTTCCTGTTCCTCGGCGCTCCCGCCTGGAGCGCGGAGGGAACGTTTCCATCGCCGGCAATCGCCGGCGAGCCTGCCGCGGACAGCGTTGAGAAGGCGCGGGCGCTGATCAGGGAAGGGAGGTTCAGGGAGGCCTTGGTCCTGTTGCAGCCTTTCGCGCGGCACCGCCCCGTCGAACCAAACGTGCTCTTTCTCTTCGGTCTCGCCGCGCTCGGCGCATCGCAGCAGCCCGATCTCGCCGAGGAGGCTCGGAAGATGTTCCTGGACGGGGCCATCACGGCCTTCCGCACGATGCTGATCGACAGGCCGGAGCTGGTGCGGGTTCGCCTGGAGCTGGCCCGGGCCTTTTTCTACAAGGGCGAGGACGGCCTGTCACGGGAGCACTTCGAGCGCGTGCTGGCGGGCAACCCCCCGGCGCCGGTGGTGGCCAACGTGCGGCGGTTCCTTGCCCAGATCCGGGCGCGCAGGCGCTGGAACGTGCAACTCGGCTTTGCGGTGGCGCCGGACACCAATATCGGAGGCACGTCCGACGAGAGGATCATCTACATCTTCGGCTTGCCGTTCCGCCGGGACGCGGCGTCGCTAACCACCTCGGGGGTGGGACTGTCGGTTTGGGGCGGCGGGGAATACCAGCACCCGCTTGGGGAGCGGGTCCGGCTTCGCCTGGGCATGGACGCGTCGCGGCGGGAGTACTCGGGCGGCAAGTTCGACCAGATGCTGGTGTCGTGGCACGCGGGCCCGCGGGTGTTCGTGAGCCGGACCACCGAGTTCAGCGTGCTGGGCAACTGGCGTCACCAATGGACCGCCAACGACCCCAACTATTTCGACCTGGGAGGCCGGCTGACATTGAACCACCGGTTCAGCAGGCGGCTTACGGCCAGCGGCAGGGCGTCGTGGTATGACCGGCGGTACCGCACGCGGAAATTGCTGGACGGCCCCGTGCGCAACTTCGCCCTCAGTGCCGGTTGGGTGCTGACGCCCACGGTGCGGCTCAATGCCACCGCCGGATACGGGCGCGACCGGCCCGTAAGCCTGAGGAACCGCAACGAGAGCTTCTGGTTGCAGACAGGGGTGTCCCTGGCGCTACCCAAGGGGTTCACCGTGGGCGGCGGCGGCGGCGTCCGGTGGACGGACTACGAGGCTCCCTGGCCCCCCCACACGCCCGCGGACCAGCGCCGGAAGGACACGACCTACAACCTGCGGCTGTCGGTCTTCAACCGCGCCCTCACCTTCTTCGGCTTCAGCCCGGAAGTGTCGCTGATCCACGAAGTCCGCAACACCAACGCCCAGTTGTACGACTACAAGCGCACGGGCGGCGAGCTGCGGGTGGTGCGGCAGTTCTAGGCCCTTCGACTCCGCGCCGCCCTTCGACTTCGCTCCGCTGGCGCTCCGCTACGCTCAGGACGAACGGCTGATTGATTAGGCTCCCTCGACTTGCCCCCGGACCCTTATGCCGTTCGTCCTGAGCGTAGCGAGGTCTGCCGAGCGAAGTCGAAGGACGCCATCTTTCTCCTCCCTGTGCAAATCGTTTCCGTGCTGTTAAAATCTGCGGGTTTTCTGGAGGGAGGAGGCATGCTTCCGAGATGCACCCGCACGGCCTTCCGGGTTTGCGCGACGGTCGCGGTTCTCGTGCCGGCGTTGTGGGGTTGTACCGGCAAGGGCGGCGGCGGCTTCGACGCGCGCGGCGTGACGCCGGGAGGTGAGCCCACGGTTTCGGAGGGCTCCGTCGTCGACGTCGGAGGGCTGACCATGACCCTCACGGCGGCGCCGCTCGTCGCCGCCGGCGTCGGGTTGAGCGCAGGGACGGCGCCCGGCGGCATGCGCCTGGCCGCCCTGCCGCGCAACAACCCCCGGGCGGATGACCTTCTCGACCACTGGGGGCACCGCCGGGTTCCCGGGATCGCGGAGGGGTTCTCCCTCACCAGTCCGGAAGACGGGAACGGCGCGGAAGAGCTTCGGACGCTTCGGGCCGCGGTGCGGACGGACGACGAGGCCTCGGCGGCGCCGGACCTCCACGACGGCGACGAGGTCCGGGTCCTTGGCTCCCGCCGCGGCATCACCTACGGACGGTGGGCGGGCGGTCCCGCGGACACCCTGTCGATCGATTTCACTCTCTCGCCGGGCATGCAGGAGAAGCCGGGGGTCCGCGCCCTGGTCGAACGCGCCGGCAAGGTGTGGACCGGCCGGATCGCCGACACCTGGTCGGCATGGCACCGGGCGGCGGGCGATCTCAAGGGTTGGCTGATCAACGGGACGAGCGCTGAAATCGAGGTGCGGGTCGGGGAGGGAGGAGAGGTCAGCACCGGCCTCGAGATCGATATCAGGGAACGGTACCTTCCCGCGGACGTCGCCGGCTGGGCGAACGAGGGTATCCGGCCGTCCGGCTCCTGGGAACCCCGTTTCGGCTCCATCGAGGTCCACACGCCGCACCTGGAGAAAGCCCCGGAGACGCACCTGTTCGCAACCCTGGCCCACGAGATCGGCCATGTCCTGGGTGCGTGGAAGGGGGGAGCGGTATCCGAGAGCTACGCCCCCTATACCGATATGGAGGCCGGCACCTGGACCGGACCCAACGTGGCAGCCGTCTATGGCGGGCCCGCGCCGTTCCAGGACTTGGCCGATCCGAAAGCGTGGATCGGCGGAAGACGGGACCCGTCGGCTTCGCAGTTCGATTTCGCCCACAGCGGGGTGTGCGTCTCGCTCATGTCCTACTGCCGTCAGAATGCCGCGCAGCCGTCGCTTTTGCCCCATGCCATTGACTTCGCCTTCCTTGCCGACCTCGGGTTGACCATCACCGAAGAGACCCTCAGGCCCGAGACCTACGGGCTGGCGGGGTGGACCGGTCACGCCGCCTTCACGCTGTCGGTATCCCGCGACCTGCGGGTGGCGCTGGCGGACCCGCAGCCGTACTACGACGGCGCGGCCAACATCGCGCAAACCCTCGACATGGTGGACCTGCTGCGGGTGGGGGTGGACGTATTCGGACACCGCAGCACCGGCGACATCCTCCAGTCCCATGCCGCGGTCGGCGTGGCGGGCACCGTCCGCTACGCCGGAGGGCTGATCGGCGCCGCCATCGACCGCGCCGCGCTGCCGCCTGTCACCGGGGACGCCAGCTTGGCCCTCGACCTCGGCACCCTGGACGGCAGGGCGAGCTTCACCTCGCTGGCGGTCCACGCGGGCGGGACTTCCGAGGTCTTCGCCGGCGGACGCCTCTACTACCCGTTCGAGCTGTCGGCCAACGCCATCACGGGAACCGGCGAAGGTTCGACGCTGCGCGCGGACTTCTACGGTCCGGCGCACGGCGACGTCGCCGGAGCGTTGCACGACCCCACCGCCGGCCTTCTGGCGAGCTTCGGGGCCACCGTGGACGACCGGTCCACCCGCGAAGAAGTGGTGGCCGCGGCCGGCTATCTGGCCGGACTCGCCTACCGGCGGGCATCGGCCGACCCGGCCGAGGACGGATGGTACCAGTACCGCTGCGAGGGGGCCTCCGGCTGCGAGTCCCGCCACGGGCCGTCGAGCGGTTGGACCGCCTGGGCGGACACGACTCGCGACAGCGTGCTCGCCGCCACCGCGGGATGGGATTCGCGGAGCGGCGCGAGGCTGGACTCGGACCGGGGCTTCGCGAGGATAGAGCGGCAGACGTCGGCGGACACGGACGGCGGTCGCGGCCGTCACGTGATGGACGGCTACACGGGGACCCTGGAGCACGCCGCGTTCGCCACCGGCTTCGAGACGTACACCGACGGGTGGGCGGGCGCCGGCGGCACGGGAGGTTTCCATCGGAGGTGGGCGGGGGTCCAGGGCTCCTTGTCGGGAAGCGCGCCGGGTGAGGTGGCGAGGTGGTCCGGTCCCATGCTGGGATACGAGAGCGGGCATGCCGCCAATGAAGCCGCGTTCGTGGAGGGGCGCGCGACGGTTGCGTACTCGCTGGGGGACAGTCGGGTAAGCGTCGGGTTTTCCGAGGTCGTGAGCCGCGACGGCCGCCGGCAGCTTGACGACTTCGGCTTCGAGGACCTTCGGCTGGATTCCGACGGGACCTTCGCGGGCGGCGGCAGTACGGGAGCTGTGAACGGAGCCTTTTTCGGCCCTTCCCACGCGGAAGCCGCCGGTGCGTTCCACCACAACTCGGCCCGCGTCACCGGCGGCTTCGGCGCACGGCGCATGCCGGATACGGCCACGCTCCATGAGAGCGGCACGGTTGGGCCCCTGGACCATTTTCTCGCCTACGACGACTGGGGGTTTTGGGGAACGCAGTTCGGGGACTCCCTGTTCGGTGCGTTTGTCACGCAAAGGGTGGACGATCTGGGCGGCGGCCGCCGCTCGTACTACGCTCCCGGCGGACGTGTCAGTGGGACCCCTGCCGGAAACAACCCGGCATCGGGATCCGCCGTCTGGTCCGGCAAGGTGCGCGCGGTTGACGCTTCGGACAACCGGTGGACCCCGGTCAGCGGCGATGCGCGGCTCGAGGTCGATTTCGGCCGCGCCACGATCGATGTCGATTTCACGGAACTTGAAGCGGGGCACGGCGACATGTCGTGGCGTGCGCTGCGGATCCGGAACGGTGCGTTCGCGCACACGCAGGGAAGCGACAGCCTCTCGGGCGCGTTCTACGGAATCCGGCATAAAGGCGCGGCCGGCACGTTCCGCCGCGATGGTCTCCGGGGCGTCTTCGGCGCCGCCCGTCAGCCCGACGCCGGACCATGAAGGGGGTCGGCCCGATGTCGGAGACCCCCCCGAATCCGTGCGCTTCCCCCGGCGTGCCTGCCATGGACCTCGCCTGGATCGCGTGGCTGCTGGACAGCCATGCGTTGTGGCTGAAGCGGGAGTTGATCGACCGTAGCGGCGACATCCAGGCCCAGAGCGAACGGCTTTTCCTCGCCCCCTTCGTGGTGGTGTCTCACGTCGACTCCGACGATCCCATCCTCTGCTACGGCAACCGGCAGGCCCTCGATCTGTGGGAGATGACCTGGGCGGAATTGACCGCGACGCCGTCGCGCCTGACCGCCGAGCCGATGAACCGCGACGAGCGCGCGCGCATGCTCCGGCGGGTGGCCCAACACGGTTTCGTCACCGACTACGGCGGCGTGCGCATCTCCCGAACGGGCCGGCGTTTCCTCGTGGAACAAGCCACCGTGTGGAACGTGCTGGACGAGCACGGGTCGAAGCGCGGCCAGGCCGCCGCCTTCTCGCGCTGGACTCCGCTCGACCGCCAAGCCCCGTAGTGCGGGTTTCCCCAACGAACCGTTGTCTATCGCTCGCCTCCGAAAACGGCGGTGAGATCGTCGCGCTCCACCGAGCCGCTCACGGCTTCATGGGAGTCGCCAAAGAAAGAGCCCGTCACCGTGCCTGCATCGCCGCCGGCCCCCATGAAAGTATTCCCCTGTACGTTGACGAGGAACTGCAGGTCTCCGTCTCCCCAGGGTGTGCCGGTGCCCACGGCCTCCGACACCTCTCCGCTCGGCCACGATTCCAGGCTCGTGAAGCCAAGCTCACCCTCCAGCGTCTCCAATTGAATCGTGAGATCGGCATTGCCTCGGACAACCTCGGTCGCCGGTGTCAGGCCCAGCAGGTGGCCGGACCAGCTCACCTGCCCGGAGAGACCCTGGTTGTTCCCAAGCTCGGTGGACGGTGCGGGTCCGGAAAACCAAGGTTCGGGAGATCCGTTTCCAAGCCTGACCCCGAAGGTTACGTCCCCGTCTCGGAGGCCTACTTTGTCCTGGACGTGTATGGGTGCGTCATTCCACGGCCCGAGGTCTTCGAACACCTTCACCGGTGCCTCCGCAGCCGCAATCGAGACAGGCCTGACCCCGACGAGCCCCGATGCTTCGGGACTATCGGTGGGAAAATAACGAGGTAGCGGCGTGTATAGTGCTCCGAATGCACCCGTTCCCCAAATGTAATGCTCACCTTGTCTGATTTCACGCGGATTCTCAGGTAGACTGATGCCCCTGGGGTACAATTTTGTTACGAACTCACCTAACACCCCCTCGCCGTTCGGACCGACAAATCGGCCCTTGATATACTTGTCCTGTCTTACGGGTAAGTGATAATTGGCGATAAATTCACCATCGTGAACAATTCTGACGGGGTCACCGAAAAACGCTGTTCCTTCCAGACTCAACGAGACATCCTCGTATTTCCTGTCAGGATCCTCGAAATGGTGAATCCTGAAGAAATCCACGTCCAGGGTGAAGCCGTCAAAAACCTGAGGCGTCGATCTGAGACGTACATTCACGGAGCCAATGATGAGATCAAACGGATCTTCACCTGGACTTCTGATCTCTCTCGGGTGGTAGACTGTTGTCCTATTGGTTGCAATCAGCACTCCTTTCCAGGAACCGATAGTCTTGTCAGCCGGGAATTCCTTGTCCCATTGAGGCCGGAGGTGCTCATTGTCGTAGTAAAGGTCATAACGGTCCGCGGGAACGAAGGCGTCTCTTACAACGGCTCCAAAGTTGTATCCGGACAACCAGAATTCTCCATACGGAGTAATACCTACATAGTTCTCAGCCACGTACGTCCGGGAGGAGGATATACCGGGAACGTCCGGGTTGTATACACGATATATCCTCATACCCGGGGAAAGAGGCATGCTGCTCGAGGAGGGGGCTCCGGGACTCTGAACAAGTCCGACAAGAGTCCAGGTGGTTCCAGGGACTGGTCTGAAGTCAGGATGGTAGAAATGCCACTCGCGAAAGCGGGACGACGGCGCGGTGCTCCTTATGTGTCCCAAAATCCAAGCGGTTGAAGCGGAAGGCGGGTAGTTTGTTAGATCGGGCGGGAGTATGACCTCGCCCGCCAATTTCTCGCTGGACACCAGAATCAAGGTAGGCATGCCTCCGGTCGTGTCATAGGAGGCGGTGCCGTCGGCGGCGACGATGAGGACGCACGACACATCGCCGTCAGGACAGAAAACAACGACATCACCGTGTTGCTCGGAAGTACCCGGCGCGATGGTGATGCTGCCGGCAGCTAGCCCGTGACCTCCAGGCAGCTCCAGGGGTTGTCGGACGGGCATGACGGTGGGCGTGCCTCCCGTCGTGTCATAGGAGGCGGTGCCGTCAGTGGCGACAATGATGACACAGGACACATCGCCCGTGGGGCACGAAACAACGACGTCACCGTGTTGCTCCGAAGTACCCGGAGCAATGGTGATTCTGCCGGCGGCCAGCCTGTGACCTCCCAGTCCCAGGGGTTGCCGGGCGGGCATGACGGTGGGCGTGGCTCCGGTCGTGTAATAGGAGGCGGTGCCGTCGGCGGCGACGATGATGACACAGGACAAATCGCCGTCAGGACAGAAAACAACGACATCACCGTGTTGCTCGGAAATACCCGGCGCGATGGTGATGTTGCCGGCGGCCAGCCCGTGACCTGGAGGCAGTTCCAGGGGTTGTTGGGCAGGCATGACTGTGGGCGTGGCTCCGGTCGTGTAATAGGAGGCGGCGCCGTCGACGGCGACGGTGAGAGCACAGGACGCACCGCCCGCAGGGCACGAAACCACGACATTGCCGTGCTCCTCGGAAATACCCGGCGCGATGGTGATGTTGCCGGCGGCCAGCCCGTGACCTGGAGGCAGTTCCAAGGGTTGTTGGGCGGGCATGAAGGTGGGCATGCCCCCGATCGTGTCATAGGAGGCGGCGCCGTCGACGGCGACGGTGAGAACACAGGACGCACCGCGCGCGGGGCACGAAACCAGGACATTGCCGTGTTCCTCGGAAGTACCCGGCGCGATGGTGATACGGCCGGCAGCCAACCCGTGGCGTGCGGGTAGATCCAGGGGTCGCCGGGCGGGCATTAAGGTGGGCATGCCGCCGGTTCTATCGTAGGAGGCGGTGCCGTCGGCTCCGACGTTGAGGACACAGGCATTCCCGCCGGCGGGGCAGGAGATCACGACGTTGCCATGTTCCATGGACTCACCGGCGGCGACGGAGATGTCACCGGCGGAGAGTCCGTGGCCTGTTGGCAAGGTCTGTGCTGCGAAAGCGGGTTTGACCGAGGGCATGCCGCCGGTTCTGTCGTAGGAGGCGGTGCCGTCGGCGGCGACGTTGAGGGCACAGGCACGTCCGCCAGCGGGGCAGGAGATGACGACGTTGCCGTGTTCCATGGACTGGCCGGCAGCGACGGAGATGTCACCGGCGGAGAGTCCGTGGCCGGTAGGTAAAGGCAAAGGTAAAGGCAAAGGATCCGTGGCTCCGGGCCTCATCCCGCCGCCGCCCGTTCCATTGCCCGTTCCGCCGCCGCAGGCGGAAAGTGCGGCACACAACAGGACCAAGATCAAGTATCTACTGATTGGAACGCACGCGGCGGGGAGGTTTATTGTCATCACTGCTCCTTTGTCCTTCGTCACAAAACTTGACTTAAAACCGTGACCTACATTAACAGCAATTCAATTGTCAATCGTAAGAATCAATTCGTTCAACCGAAAATGAACCGTCCCCCGGGGTATGCTGCTACGTTGCAAATCGCGGCACTGCAAATTGCAACACCCCTTGTCTCCAATGGCGATTTGGTCTAGCAGTGGTGCCATGTCACGTAACCTAGGGTACGCTTGTGCCGCCGTCCTCTTCCTGTCGTTCGCCCTCGCCGGCTGTGTCACCATCGGCGATTCCGCGCCGAAGGAATGCATTCCCGTCCAATACTTCTGTGTCCAGCCGGAGGAATTCGACCAGGCCGTGGCCACGGTGGCAAGGGAATACCAGGATGATCCGAGCTTCCGGAACCAGTGGCATCTGGCGTACATCAAGGCGGACGAGGCCTACGCCAACCTGAGCGTGCTCAATGGTCCGGACGCCGAGCCGGGCGCCGGGGTGACCATCGGTGTCATGCACGCCGGCATCGACCTGGACCACCCGGCGTTTGCCGGCAAGAAGGTCACGGAGACGTTCCTGGGCGGCGCGGTCGACGAGACCGGGGAGGAGCGTCCCTCCTACGGTACCGCGGTCGCGAGCGTCGCCGCGGGCGCAAGGACCGGTGAAGAAGGCACCCCGCACGGCGTGGCCTGGGGCGCCGACATCGCCATGTTCGCCATTCCCACCGGCAGGGTGAGCGGCACCCAGCCCGAACCGCTCGAGATCCTGGCCTCCGCGGACGCGCGGCATGCCGCGCGGTATGAGCGGGTCTTTTCCTGGCGGGACGGCGAGCGGAAGGTGGACATCCTGACGTTGCCCCTGGGCTTCGCGGCCGGGATCGACGGTTTCACCGAGCAGGAACTGCGCGACAACTACGGCCGCGCCATCGCGGCCCTGGCCCAGGCGGACGCGGAGGAAAAGACCATCCTCGTATGGGCGGCCGGGGATTTCCACGGACTCCGGTGCGACCCGGCGGTCACGGACAACTGCCGGTACGGTTACCTGGATGCGGTTTCGCCCAACATACTGGCGGGCTTGGCCGCGCCCATCGAGGAACTGCGGGGCCATTCCATCGTCGTCGCGGGGGTGGGGCCGGCGGACGGAGAGATGTACCGGTTATCGAATCGTTGCGGCATTGCCGCGGACTATTGCGTCGTGGCGCCCGCGGAGGACATTGGAGTCGCCTACTTCGGTCCCACTCGGGCGGGAGAGGTCGTTCGGACCTACACGAACGACTACTGGACCCAGTACTCCGCGTCCATGGTGTCGGGCGGGCTGGCGATCATGAAGCAGCTCTTCCGGGACCGGTTGTCGAACACCGAGCTGGTGGCCCGGCTGCTCGAGACCGCGGATAACAGCGGCGTCTACGCCGACCGGACCCTCTACGGCCGGGGCCTGGTGGACCTGGGCGCCGCCACATCGCCCGTGGGCGTGCTGGAAGTGCCGGTGGAGACGAGCGTGGGACGGAACGGCTTCCGCCTGCTGTCGACGTCGATCAGCCCGGGGACGGCCTTCGGCGACGGGCTCCAGCGGTCGCTGGCGTCCCGCGAGGTCATGGCCGTGGACCGCCTCGGAGCGCCGTTCTGGTACCCGCTCGGCGACTTCGCCGGCGCCGCCGGCGGCCCGTCGGTAAGCGAGCGGCTGCGCGGCTTCCTGGCTCCCGCCCCGGCGCCCCATTTTCCGTCATTCCCGCGAAAGCTTGCCCTCGACCCCGATCGGGGGCGGGAATCCATGTGGGGCGGGGCCGGGGAGGGACGCCAAACCGCGTCCGTAGCCCTCCACGCCACCCGCCTGGAGGCGGCTGCCCACATCCGCGGCAGCCACATGTCGCTGGCCGAGGGTGCGGTGCAGGCGACCCTGGCGGCACGGAACGGTGTGTCCGCCGCCGCCTTCACCACCAAGGGTTTGCGGGGACAGCGGCCCACGGTGGGTGCGGCGTTGAGCTGGCGGCGGATCGGGTCGCCGTGGGGCGTACGGGCCGGCTGGATCGGTGAGCCGAAGACGCTCCTGGGGAGCGTGGGCGAAGGAGGCTTCGGAGGCCTCGCGGCCGACACGTCCTTCCTGGGAGTGGACGCGCACACCGACCTGGCGGGGTGGCGGCTCGCGGCGAACGCCGAGCTGGGGGTAGTCGTGCCGGATGCGCGCGGAGGATTCGTGGACCGGGTGTCGTCGCTGGCCACGAGCGCGTTCGCGCTGCACGCGAGCCGGGCGTTGGCCGGCGCCGGGGCGGTGCGCTTCTCCGTGTCGCAGCCGCTTCGGGTGGAGCGCGGCCGGGCGTCGTTGACGGTGCCCGTGACCCGCACCAAGGCGGGGACGGTGTCGTACGACGCGCTGTCGGCCGGCCTTTCGCCGAGCGGGCGGCAGATGGACTTCTCCGGCGAATGGCTCCGGCCCCTGCCCACGGGGGAGCTTCGCCTGGGGGCGGTTTACAGCCACCGTCCCGGCCACCGCAAGGACGCCGGCCCCGAGCTGACCTTGCTCGGCGGCTGGCGCTGGGCGTTCTGAATTCAAGGACCATGTTCACACACCATTCGCTCACAGGTTGCGCCATGTCACGTCATCCCGCGGTTCTTCTTCTGCCCGGTCTTTTCCTGGTGGCTGCTCTCGCCGGCTGCGGCGGCATCGGCGGTTCCGGGCTTGCGCCGGACGGGCCGGACACGTGTGTCCGCGTCCACGACGGCGGCTGCCTCGAGCCGGAGAGATTCAATGAGGCCGCGGACGCCGCCGCCGAGAAGTCCCGGGAGCACCCGGGGTTTCAGAGCCAGTGGGGGCTGACCCACATCAACGCGGACGAGGCCTACGGCAACCTGAGCGTCCTGATGGGTCCGGACGTCGAGCCCGGCGCCGGGGTCACCATCGGGGTCCTGGATACCGGCGTGGACCTGGAGCACCCGTCCATCGCGGGAAACGGCAACAGGAAGGTGACCGAAGTATTCACGCCGGGCGCGGTCGACGAGACCCTGGCGGAGGAAGGGCTCTTGTCCCACGGCACGGCGGTGGCCAGCGTGGCCGCGGGTGCGCGGACCGATGCGGACGGCGCGCACCACGGCGTGGCCTGGGGCGCGGACCTGGCGGTGTTCGCCCTGCCGCTGGGCTCGGGCGACGGCGTTTACAGGCCTGTGCCGGTGGAGGCTCTGGCCACTGTGGACGCCCAGGAAGCCGCACGATACGGGCAGATTTTCTCGTGGCGGGACGGCGGCCGGAAGGTCGATATCCTGAACCTGAGCCTCGGATACCCCGGCCTGATGGACCGCTACAGCGAAGAGGACCTTCGCGAATACGCCCCCAATTACATTGCCACCCTGGCGCAGGCGGATGCGGAGGAAAAGGTCATCCTCGTGTGGGCGGCGGGCAACTCGCACGGAGACCAGTGCGACCCCTCCGTGGTGGAAAGCTGCCCGCGCGGCGCGCTCAACGCGGTCTCGGCCAGCCTCACCGCGGGCCTTCCGGCGCGGATTGAAGAGTTGCGAGGCCATTCCATCGCGGTGGTGGCATTGAATCCCGCCGACGGGCGGATTACCTCCTTCTCCAATCGTTGCGGTATCGCCGCCGACTTCTGCATCGCGGCTCCCGGCGAGCAGGTCCGCAGCGCCTATTTCGGCAACGTGGCTCCCTCTTTCGCGAGCCGGGACTACGTGAACCTCCGGGGGACCTCTTTTGCCGCGCCCGTGGTGTCGGGCGGGCTGGCGCTCATGAAGCAGCTCTTCCGCGACCAGTTGTCCAACACGGACCTGGTGGCCCGGCTGTTCGAGACCGCCGACAGGAGCGGCTTCTACGCCGACCCGGCCATCTACGGCCAAGGCTCCATGGACCTCGGCGCGGCCACCTCTCCGGTGGGCGTCCTGGAGGTGCCGGTGGGGGCGAGCGTGGGGGCGGACGGTTTCCGCTTGCTCTCGACGTCGATGACCCCCGGGACGGCCTTCGGCGACAGCCTGCGGCGGTCCCTGGCGTCGCGGGAGGTGATGGCGCTGGACCGGTTGGGAGCGCCGTTCTGGTACCGGCTGGGCCGCTTCACCGGAGCCGCGGGCGGGCCGTCGGTGACGGCGCGGCTGCGGGGGTTCCTGGCCCCCGATCGGGGTCGAGGGCAAGCTTCCGCGGGAATGACGGAGGATGTGCTGAGTCTCCACGCCGCCATCCTCGACGCGACGGCGGAGGTGCGGGGCAGCCACATGTCCCTGGCCCAGGGCGCGGTGACGGCCACTCTGTCCGGGCAGGGAGGTCTCTCCGCCGCCGCCTTCACCACCAAGGGGGTCCGGGGAAGGACGCCTGCTGTAGGCGCCACGCTGGGCTGGCGCCGGCCGGGGTCGCCTCTCGGCCTGCGGGCCGGCTGGATCGGTGAGCGGGAGACGCTTCTCGGCAGCGTCGGCGAAGGCGCCTTCGGCACCCTCGCCGGCGACACCTCCTTCGTGGGCGTGGATGTCCATACGGACCAGGGCGGTTGGGGGCGGGGGGGCCCCCCGGGGGGGGGGGGGGGGGACCCCGCCCCCCGCGGCGGGCGCGGGACCCGGGGGGGGTGACATTTAA
>JAPPNE010000095.1:19077-21372 GCA_028818775.1 Deltaproteobacteria bacterium
CGGCCGGGGGGGCGCCGGCGCCTGCCCCCCCCGCGCGGCCCCCCCGCGTTGGGGGGGGGTGTCTCCCCCCCCGCCCCGGGGGGGGGGGCCCCGCCCCCCCACCGCGGAGGTGGGGCTCGTCTCCCCGGCGACGCGAGGCAGCCTCGTCACCGGGGTGTCTTCACTTTCCACCAGCGCGTTCGCGCTTCACGCCACCCGGCCACTGAGGGGTGCAGGCGCCTTGCGACTTTCGGTGTCGCAGCCGCTCCGGGTGGAACGCGGGCGGGCGTCGTTGACGGTACCCGTGGGCCGCACCAAGGCGGGGGCGGTGTCGTACGACGCGCTGACGGCAGGCCTGGCGCCCAGCGGGCGGCAGATGGACTTCGCCGGGGAATGGTTCCGGCCCCTGCCCAGGGGCGAGCTTCGCCTGGGCGCCGTCTACAGCCACCGCCCGGGCCATCGCCGGGCCGCCGCCCCCGAGCTCACCTTCCTGGGCGGCTGGCGCTGGGCGTTCTGAGCCGTCACCCACTCCGTTCTTCCGAACGTCTACCTGCGCGGGTGAGCAACCCGGACCGGAGGCGTTCGCACGGCATCCGCGCCCGTCGGCGCGGGTGCTATTTCGCCACGCCCACCTGGACGATGCGGCGCTTGTCCACGCCGGCGACGCCCACGTACTTGAACACCTTCTTGTCCAGCTCGCGCGGGTGAAACCCCTGAACCACCACGCTCTTGCTGCCGTCCAGCAGCGCGGCGAAGGGCGCCGCCTGGCTCTTGCCCGCCGGGTCCGTCGGGAACTTGAAGCTGGTGCTCGGGATGTTGGTGAACTCGATGGCGCCGGTCTCGTCGCTGATCCAGAACTCCGCGATGGCCGATCCCTTGGCCACCTCGGCCAGCGCCGCGTTGATCTCGTCCGGGCTCATCTTCGCCTTGACCGCCGCCGCGACGAAGTGCGACGCCAGCATGGCCTGCGCCACCATGTGCTGCGACACCGCGTCGTCCGCCGCCCGCGCCCCTTGCGCCGTCAGCACCCCGCCGCCCAGCACCACACACAAACCGAGGATCGCCACCGCCCTGAAGATTCGCGTCATGATGTATTCCTTTCGTTGAGAGGCGTCATTCCCGCCCCTCCCCGCCCTACGCGCCCTCATCCCAAGGATCGTAGCTGCCGAAGCACCAGAGGTTGCCTTCCGGGTCCCGGCAACAGTAGAGACGGCCGCCGTGTTCCTGGTCTTCCGGGGCCATGACTATCTCGGCGCCCGCGCCGGCCGCCCTGGCGTGGTGCGCGTCCACGTCGGACACGATGACATAGATGGTCTGCGAGACCGGATCGCCGGGTTTCTCCAGGGGCCGGTGAAGCGCTCCGTGGTCGTCGTCCCGCGCCGAGCCCAGCATCACCATGCCGTTGCCGAACACGAGCTGGGCGTGGAGGATGAGACCGCCCTCGCCCGGTACCACCAGGTGCCGTTCGAAGCCGAACGCTTCACACAGCCAGTCGATGGCCTTGATTGCATCCCGGTACCGGATGGCCGGAATCAGGGTTGTCCTCGTATCTTTTGCCGGGCTGGTCATGCCCGCAGTCTTCCACATTGCGCTCAAAACGCCAAGTTGGTGCGTCGCCCGGGGTTGCCGCTAAGGAATGTGGTTGACTGGTCGATCTATTATTTATAGCATACCAAGGAGGTGAAGCTGGCCGTGGAGAAACTGAAGGAATACGCCGGGGTGATCATCGCCGTCATGACCGTGGCGGTGTCGCTGTCGGGGCTGGTCTTGTGGGCCATTCAGATCCAGATCGTCCCGGAGATCAGGCGCCTGGACGGGCGCATCGAGTCGGTGCATACGGGCCTCGCTGGCCGCATCGAGTCGGTGCATACGGACCTCGCTGGCCGCATCACGGGCCTCACCGACCGTCTGGACCGCATGGACAACCGTATCAATGCCCGGTTCGATCAGATCGACGCGCGGTTCGACCGTATCGATGCGCGGTTCGACCGCATGGAGAAACGTATGAATGCGCGGTTCGACCGGATGGATGCGCGCTTGACTCGGGCCGAGGGCGACATCAAGACTATCCTGCTGCGCCTTCCGAGGCCCGGCGACACGGCCGCGGCGCGGGTTCCTACACCAGAAGCGCATTGACGCCGCTCAGCGCCAGGATGGCGCCGGCGCCGAACAGGGCGGCGAAGGCGAGGTTGGGCCCGAGGATGACCTTTCCCGGAGGGACGCGGAACATGGTGGTGGCGGTGGCCACCATGATGGCGGATAGGCCGATGATGGACGAGCAGGACCAGGCCGCCAGCGTGCTCTCGATGAGCACCA
>JAPPNE010000096.1 GCA_028818775.1 Deltaproteobacteria bacterium
CGCGGGCGGCGGCGAAGTCGCCATGGGTCGGCGCGCCGGTCGGCCGTCCGTCGGCCTCCCACAGCTTCGCCCGCACCAGCGCCTTGGGGCAGTGGTTGAACGCGGTTTCGACCGAGACGACCATGACGACGCGAGGCAGCTTGCCGCGCACCTCGAAGCGGCTCAGCAGATCGGGCTCGGTGCTGATTGTCGCCGTGCCGTTGACGCGGTAGGTCTCGTTCGATCCCGGCACCATGAATATAATGCCGACCTTCGGGTTGCTGAGCAGGTTCTTCATGCCGTCGGTGCGGTTGTTGCCCGGCCGGTCGGGGATCAGCAGGGTGCGGTCGTCGAGAAGCTGAACGAAGCCCGGTGCGTCGCCCTTGGGCGAACAATCGATCTTGTCCCCGTCCGACGTCGCCAGGATCAGGAACGGCGACGCCGAGATGAAGGCGCGCCCGACTTCGGTGATATGGTCGGTTTCCTTGGTAGCGACGGCGGGCAGCGGGCTGGCGTAGATCCGGCCGAGACCTTCCAGTGATGTGACGGTGTGCGGGCGGGTCTTGTCGATGGTATCCATGTCGCGCGTCTCCTGTGCTTCGGGCGGATTGCCTAAGGTAGCGATAGTCATTATACAGCCTGTCCCTACGCCACGCCGCCGTTCACCCGGCGGTTCTCCTCCACCCGGATCTTGATGATGCGGCGGCCTTCCATGTCGGCGATGGTGAGGCGGTGGCCGTCGGTTTCGATCTTCTCGCCGCCGCGGGGTATGCGCTTCAGCTTGGCCAGCACGAAACCCGCGAGGGTGTGGTAGTCCACCGATTCCTCGAAGGGCAGGTCGTAGTCGGACTGCAGGTCCTTCAGCAGGGCGGAGCCCGACACCACCAGGGAGCCGTCGGGGAGGCGCTCCACCGGCCCGCGCTCCTCGGCGTCGTACTCGTCGCGGATCTCGCCGACGATCTCCTCGATGATGTCCTCCAGGCTGGCCAGCCCTTCCACCTCGCCGTACTCGTTCACCACCAGGGCCAGGGCCATGCGCCGGCGCTGCAGGTCTTTCAGGAGCTGGCTGATGGGCAGGGAGCTGGGCACGAAGAAGGGCGGGTGCAGCATGTTGCGCAGGTCGATGGCCTCATTGGCCTGCATGGCCCGCAGGATGTCCTTGTTGTAGGCGATGCCCAGGATCTGGTCCAGCTCGTTCTCGTACACCGGCAGCCGCGAGAAGCCGCTTTCGACGAAGTTCCGCAGCACGTCGTCCGGCTCGGACTCGACGTCGATGGCGTGGATCTCGGTGCGCGGCACCATGACGGCCCTGACCGGCGTGTCGGCGAAGTCGAAGACGCTGTGGATCAGCTCCTTCTCGGTCTCGTCGAAGATCCCCTTGGCGGTACCTTCGCGGATGATCGACTTGACCTCCTCCTCGGAAATGAAGCTCGCGGAACCGGTCTCCCTGCCGCCGAACAGCCGCAGGACCACGTTGCTGGAGCGGGTGAGGAACGCCACGAGGAACGACGTGCACCTGGAGATGGCGTCGATGGGAAGCGCCACCCAGAACGCGATGCGCTCGGAAAAGCGCAGCGCCAGGGACTTGGGGACCAGTTCGCCCAGCACCAGGCTCAGGTAGGCGATGGGCAAAACCACGATGAGGATGGCGGCGTAGTTGCCCCAGGTTTCGGCGTAGGGTAGCGGCAGCGACTGGATTTGCGGCGTGAGGACCTGGATCGCGCCGGCGCCGCCGATGGCGGAGGCCAGGGTGCCGACGAAAGTGATGCCGATCTGCACCGTGGCCAGGAACCGGTCGGGCTCGTCCTTGAGCCGGCCCAGGGCCGCGGCGGCGCGCCTGCCCTTGCCCTTGGCCTTGCCCTGCACCTGATCGATGCGCGTCCTGCGCGTGGCGATCACGGCGATCTCCGCGGCGGCGAAGAAGCCGTTGGCCAGGATCAACAGCAGGATGACCGTGGCGCCCAACCATAAACTCTCGAACATGGAAACATCTCCCATCCGGATTGCCGGGACGTAAAGGGACACGGAGGAACTCCGCTCCGGATCGAGCCGGACGCGGGCGTTCCCGACAGACGCGCGGTCGGTCTAGGGGTGCATTTGTCCCGATGGGGCAATCAAGAGTTTGGGGAAGCAGGGGAGGGCGATGGAAGCCTTCAGGGCCGGAATGCGCGACGGCGGTATACTGTCGTCTTGTGGGTCGTCGGACATCTTGTGGAACTCCTTGTCTCCTGCACCGGGAGACGGCCGATATTCTGCCAGAAATCTCCTTCATCCGTGACAAAAAAGCAAGCCCTTTTGCATACCTCAAAACCCGGAAGGCCACCTGGTCTGGTTGACCTGCACCCCCTTATCCGTTATGCAGACCACTTTGAGCGTTTGGCAATGACGACTCGCCAAGTCCCACGACTGCTGCAGGAATGTCTCGACGGGGGTTCCTTGGCGCCGGGCGACGCCCTCCTGCTTTCCGGTGTCGAGGGAGATGAGTTCACGGCGCTGCTTCGAGCGGCCGCCGAGTTGCGCGACCGCCACAAGGGGCGCACCGTCACCTTCTCCCCCAAGGTCTTCATCCCGCTCACCAACCTGTGTCGCGACTTCTGCGGCTACTGCACGTTCCGCAAGGCGCCCGGAGAAGACGGCGCCAGGACCTTGTCCTTGGACGAGGTGCTGGAGACGGTGCGGCAGGCCAAGGCGATGGGCTGCACCGAGGTGCTGTTCAGCCTGGGGGACAAGCCCGAGGCCATCTACCCGGAGATGCGGGAGTTCCTCCGTCGGGCGGGCTACCGCCGGACGCTGGAGTACCTGTACGAAGCCTGTCGCGTGGTGCTGGAGGAGACCGGGCTCCTGCCCCACGCCAACCCCGGGCTCATGGCGCGCGCCGACCTGGAGCGGCTCCGCCGGGTGAACGCGAGCATGGGGCTCATGCTGGAGAACGTCAGCGAGCGGCTCATGGAGCCGGGCGGCGCGCATGCCGACGCGCCGGACAAGAAGCCGGCGGCCCGGCTGCGGACTTTGGCCGAGGCCGGGCGGCTGGGCATCCCGTTCACCACCGGCATCCTCATCGGCATCGGCGAGACCTGGGAGGAGCGCATCGCGTCGCTCTACGCCATCCGGGAACTGCATGAACGTTATGGCCACATCCAGGAAGTGATCGTGCAGAACTTCCGCGTGAAGCCCGAAATCCCCATGCGCGACCGACCGCACGCGGACTACGACGACGAGGCCGGGACCATCGCCCTGGCGCGGCTGATCCTGGGCGGCGACATGAACATCCAGGCGCCGCCCAACCTGACGCCGGAGTGTTACGAGTGGTACCTGAACGCGGGCATCAACGATTGGGGCGGCGTGTCCCCGGTGACCCGCGATTTCATCAACCCGGAGGCCCCCTGGCCCGAGCTGGTGGAACTGGCGGAGCGCACCGCGGCCGCGGGTTTCGTCCTGCGGCCCCGGCTTCCCATTTACCCGGAATACATCGCCCGGGCGGAGCGGTTCATCGCGCCCGAGCTGATCCCTTTCATCGAGAGGTTGTGCGGCGAGGACGGCCTCGCCGCTCTCGGAGGACACCATGAGCCACATCGAAGCGATGTTCGACTATGACGACGGGGCGGAGCGGTTGTACGAGCTGCTGCCCCGCATCGAGACGCGCGTCGCACGGATCCTGGAGGACGCCCTGGCGGGGCACGAGGTCACTCGGGAGGAAGGCCTGATCCTGTCCGAAGTGAGCGGCGACGAATTGGCCGCCCTGTCCGTGACCGCCGATCTCATGCGCCAGGCCAAGGTGGGCGACCGCGTCACCTACGTGGTGTGCCGCAACATCAATTTCACCAACGTCTGTTACGTGGGCTGCAAGTTCTGCGCCTTCCACACCGGCCCCAACAAGCCCGGGAGCTGGGACCACTCGCTCGAAGATGTGGCGGACAAGGCCGAGGAGGCGTGGAACCGCGGCGCCACCGAGATATGCATGCAGGGCGGCCTGCCGCGCGGCATGACGCCGTTCTACTACCGCGACCTGCTCCAGGCCATCCGCTCGCGCGTTCCCGGCATCCACATCCACGCCTACTCGCCCATGGAGATCACCTACGGGGTGGAGCTGACCGGCATGCCGCTGGCCGACTACCTGCGCATGCTGCGCGACGCCGGCCTCGATAGTGTGCCCGGCACGGCCGCGGAGATCCTCGACGACGAGGTGCGCATGGTGCTGTCCAAGAACAAGGTCAGCACCGAGCAGTGGAAACGGGTCATCCGCACCGCCCACGAGGTGGGCATCTTCACCACCTCCACCATGATGTACGGCCACCGGGAGAACGGCAGCCACTGGGTGAACCACATGCTGCTGCTGCGCGACATCCAGAAGGAGACCGGCGGCTTCACCGAGTTCGTGCCGCTGGGGTTCGTGCACGAGAACACCGCGCTCTTCCAGCAGGGCCTGGCGCGTCCCGGCCCCACCGAGGAGGAAGACGTCCGCGTGCACGCGCTGGCGCGGGTGCTGCTCAACGACGCCATTCCCAACGTGCAGGTTTCCTGGGTGAAGATGGGCCGGCGCATGTCGCAGTTCTGCCTGCGTTCCGGCGCCAACGATTTCGGCGGCACGCTCATGGAAGAGAGCATCTCGCGCCTGGCGGGTTCCACCGAGGGCCAGATGATCTGGCCCCACGAGTTCCGCTCGCTGATCCGCGAGATCAACCGGATACCCGCCGAACGCTCCACCGGCTACGAGATCCTGCGCACGTGGGAGGCAGAGCCCGAGGTCCTCGCGAGCGAATTCGCTCCCGCCGCCGACGCTCCGGGCCACGCGGCCGCCGGCCTGTAAGGCGACGCCGGTGTCCAGGGACCCGAGTTCCAGGACACGGGTGCTCCTCACCGGAGGTACCGGCGGCGCAAAGCTTGTCCTGGGCTTCCACGAGGAGACGGCTCCGGAGGACTTGGTGGTCGTGTGCAATACCGCCGACGACTCGGTGGTGCACGGCCTCCATGTCTCCCCCGACGTCGATACCATCGTCTACACCCTCGCCGGCCTCATCGACCCGGCCAAGGGGTGGGGCGTCCGGGACGACACCTTTACGGTGCTGGACCAGCTCCAGCGACTCGGCAACGAGACTTGGTTCCGCCTGGGCGACCGGGATATCGCCACCCACCTGACCCGCACGCGCCTCCTGTCGGAGGGGAAGCCGCTGTCGCAGGTCACCGCCGCGCTGTGCCGCGCGCTGGGGGTGCGCTCACGCGTGCTGCCCATGACCGACCAGCGCGTGGAGACGCGGTTGGCCACGCCGGATGGGGAAATCTCCTTCCAGGAATACTTCGTCAAGGCACGCTGGCAACCGGAGGTCCTGAGCCTGTGCTACCGGGGGATCGAGGAAAGCCGCCCCGCGCCGGGCATGCTCGAAGCCATCGGTGACGCCGCCTCGGTGGTGGTGTGCCCGAGCAATCCCGCCACCAGCATCGGCCCCATCCTCGCGGTGCCCGGCGTGCGCCAGGCCCTGCGCGACACGCCAGCCAGGGTGGTGGCCGTGAGTCCCATGGTTCAGGGCCGTTCCTTCAGCGGTCCCGCGCACAAGCTCATGGCGACCCTGGGTGTGGAGGCGTCCGTCACCGGGCTCGCCGAGGCATACCGGGATTTCGTGGACGTGCTGGTCATCGACACGGAAGACCGGCATCTGCGGCCCGCTGTCGAGCGGCTCGGCGTCGAAGTCCGGACCACCTCCATCCGCATGGACACGCTGGAAGACAAGAAGCGGCTGGCGCGGGAGTTGCTGACAACAACCCCCTAATCGTCATTCCCGCGGAAGCGGGAATCCAGGGGCGGTGGTGGGGCGTTACAGCGGCGTTTCCCCGCCTCCCCACCCCTGGATTCCCGCTTTCGCGGGAATGACGGACTGGTCTTGCATCGTCGGGAAGTGGAGTTTTGACACAGCCTGTTTCGCGGGAATGACGAATACGGGCCTAGATCAGGCCGGACAGCAGGGTGGCGATCCCGAGGAAGCTCAGGAAGGCGACGACATCGGTGATGGTGGTGAGGAGGATTGAGGACGACTGGGCGGGGTCTTGCCCGAGTGCCCTCAGTACGATGGGGATCAAGGCACCGGAGACGCCCGCGATGATCACCGAAAGCACCATCGACACCGCGATGATCAGACCCAGGCCGTAGGAGCCGCTCCACAGAATCACGCCCACCGCGGTGGTCAACGCGATGGCGATACCGTTCCAGAAGCCGACGATGGCCTCCTTGAGCACTACACGGCCCCACTGCGCGACGCGGATCTCTCGCAGTGTGAGGCCGCGCATGGTTACGGCAAGCGCCTGAGCGCCGGTGTTTCCCGACTGCCCCGCGACCACCGGGAGCAGCACGGCCAGCGCGGTGAACTGGGCGATGGTATTCTCGAACAGCCCCACCACCGCGGCTGCGATGAAAGCGGTAAGCAGATTGACGTGCAGCCAGGGCAATCGCCGGCGCACGGCGAACGAGACCGTTGACGTGGCTCGTTCATCCTTGCTCACCCCCACCATGGTCTGTATGCCGAGGCTTGCCCGTTCCCTCTCCGCCTCCACCCTCGCTGCGTGGCGGATGACGCCTGTCAGCCGGCCGTCAAGGTCGACCACCGCAAGATCGGACAGGCGGTGCTCGTCCATCTTCTCCGCGACTTCCTCTCCGGTGGCCATGGGATCGACCACGGCATCCACATCCCGAACCAGATCACCGACGCGCTCCTCGGGTTCAGCCAACGCAAGGTCCTGAATGTCCACCCAGCCTGCCAGCCGGTTGTCGGAGTCCACGACGAAGAAACCCGAGCGCCCGGGCCGGCGGTCGCGCCGCAGCCGCCGGAGCACCTCGGCCACGGTGCTGCTTTGCCGGAGAAGCCGCGCCCGGGAGTCCATCAGGGCGCCGGCACGGTCCGGCGGATAGAGCATCGCGGACCGCACCTCCTTCGCGTCGCCCTCGTCGATCAACCCGAGCAGGTGCTCACGCGCGTCCTCATCGAGCGACGTCAGGAGGTGCGCCAAGCGAACCGGATCGAGTCCTTGCATGGTCTCGACCACGATCGATTCGGGCAGGGCGGTCAGCAGCTTCCGGGCGATGTCGGGAGACAGACGCTCCCACACCGGAAGCATGACCGCCACCGGCTGACGGGTGAAGATCTCCACCTGCTCCGAGGTCTCCAACGACTCCAGCGGAACGGTCGAAGCTCCCGGGTGGTTCGACAAGAACTCGGCCTCAAGCCGTTGATCGGCCTCGGAAACGGTCCCGGTCATGATCCTGGTTCCGGTGGGAGGGGCTCAGCTCCGTCGCTTTTCCGCCGGCGCCTCAATGAGAAGGCCGGACGCGGTGCGCCAGCATATGTCCGCGAGATCCAGGGCCAGTTGGGCCAGGTCCTCTCCCCCGGCCGGTGGTCCCTGTTCCGCCAGCGCGCCGAACAGGGTCATCCGCCGAACGATCCCCAGAAAGACTCCCCGGTGGTCGACCACGGGCAAGACCGCGAACCGCTCCCACGCGGGCAAGAGGCTTGCCTGGCGCAGGCTCGTGCGCGCCCGCAACGCCACCGGCTCCTTGTGCAGGAGGCCGGCGACCCGGCGATCGTCATCCTGGAGCCAGCACTGGCGCACGTCCGCGACGCCCACGAGGTGCTGTGCTTCGTCCAGCACGTAAACGTACTTGCGCAGCGACTCGGGGGCGCTCCGTGCAATCTCGGCCACTTCTCCGATGCGGGTGTCCGGCCTCGCCGTCACCACTCGCGCGTCAACGAGGGAGCCGACGGTCCCCACCGGAAAGCGCAGCACCAGCCGCAGCGGCAGAGATGCCCTGGCCGGCAGGGCGTTCAACAACGCGCCTCGGACGGTCCCGTCCAGGCGCAGCAACAGTGCCCCCGCCAACTCCACGGGAAGACACTCCGCCAGCGCCGCCGCCGCATCCGGCGCAAGACGCGCGAGTCCCGCGGCGGCGGCGTGCGGCGTCATGGCCCGCAGCAATCCCGCACCCACGGGAGCCGGCAGAGTCGCGAGAATCTCTCCGATGACCTCGGGGGCACACTCGTCCAGGATGTGGGCCGCGTCGGACGGATGGTCCTCGACGAACCGGGATGCCATTGGACCGAGCATGGTCCGCTCAACCCTCCCTCTCCTTGAGCACCGAGGCTTGTTCGTTGAACAGCCGGGCGGGCACCATGGTCCGTCCCTGCTCGGTATCGAGAATCACGGCCGAGCGGGTGATCTCCAGGATCTCGCCCTCGAAGGACGCCACCGCCACTCGCTGCCCCACGCGATAGTTCCGGCGTACGTAGTGGGCCGCGATGAGATTGCCGGTGGTGCCTCCCGCCCCGATCCCGAACGCAACGGCCGCTCCACCCAGCAGTGCCGCCGTTGCAATCGTGACCACGTTCACCAGCAGGGTCAGGTCGATGCCGAGCTGGCTCACCACGATGATGCCGGCGAACGTGAGGGCGACCACTCTTGCCATGCGCCCGAGAAGGCCGGCGTTTTCAAGTCCGGCGGAACGCGCTGAAGCGGTGACCACGGCGGCTACCGGACCGCTCGCCATGTACAGCGCCAACGCCACAGCGGCCCACACCAGCAGCAGGGGCAGGTAAGCCAGGACCTCGGCGAAGATGCGGGCCACCCCCGGCAGGCCCAGTGACCTGGAAACCGCCGCCAGGAAGAAAAGGATCACCAGCCAGTAGACGGTGCACGCAACGATCCTGGAGATTGGCCACCGGAGGTCGAAGTGGGGTTGGCCGACGCGATCGCGCACCGCGTGGAACACACGGTCGATGCCCGTGCCAAAGCGGGCGATCAGCGCCCGCAGCACGACGGCGACGAGCCAGCCGCCGAAGAGGAGCAGCACGGCGCCGACGACGCCCGGCACGAGGGCCGCCGCCGCTTCCACCATCTCCCGGTACGTGTCGTTCAGGGCCCCGAGCCAGATCTCGTAGGTTGCTTCCCAGCTCCACCCGTTCGCTTCCTGTTGCATTCGTTGTCCCGAGAGTCCTCTGCCGGCGAACCGGCCGAATGGAAGCCATGTTCCAGCGACGGCATTTGGGCAACATGGCCCCGGTGTCACCCGGCCGATACCGCGCGGAGCTGCCGAGCGTCGACCGGTTACAAGGTAGGGTGTGCCAAAACCCTTGTCAAATCACGATGATTCTCGCGGAACGGTCTTGCGGCGAGGGATGACGACGGTCAACCGCTACGCGCGGTAGTGGGTGACGTCCAAACCGTTGTTTCGTCCGAACGACCGCTTCGGGGTTGGGCAGGTTTCAAAATTGGCCGGGCAGGTGCTAAGCACTTCCATGATGAAGTTTGGCGCGCTCATTCCGGTCAAGGGGTTTCACGGGGCCAAGCAGCGGCTCTCCTCACGGCTCAGCCCGCGCGAACGTTCGGACCTGATGAAGGCCATGGTGCACGACGTGCTGACGGAGGTGACCCGTGCCCACGGCATTCACAGGACCTGGGTCGTCACCGGCTCGGACGAGGTGGCGCGCTGGGTTTCCGCCTTCAACGTGACGGTGATCCGGGAACAGGATGAGACCGGCGAGACCGACGCGGTCCACTACGGCCTTGACGTCATGAAGCAGGCGGGCATCGACGCTGCCTTGGTTGTGCCGGGCGATATCCCGCTGCTGCGCGCCGGCGACGTGGAGTCCGTGCTCCGTGCCGCGCCCGAAAGCCCTGTCTCGCCCTTCGCGATCCTGGTCCCCTCGCACGACCGCATGGGAACCAACGCACTGCTGCTGGCGCCTCCCGATGTCCTTCGGCTCCGTTTCGGCTACGACAGCTTCCGCTACCATCTGAGCGAAGCGGACGCCCGCGGGGCGTCCGTCAAGGTCATCGAGAACTCGCGGATCGCACTGGACATCGACGAGCCCGCCGATCTGCAGAAGCTCATCCCCCGCCTGGAGCACGGCCGTACCCATGACCGCCTTGCCGCCATGCGGGACAACGGCAGCGGATTCTTCGCGCGGGCCAGTTGACCCGCGAATTTCATGAAGTCGCGCACGGCAAGCACGCGGGTTGACGCGTAATGCGGCGTCTCGAGATCATCGCCGTGGAGGGGCTGGACGAGATCGGCCCGGGCGACTCGCTGGGGCGGCTGGTGGTGGAGGCGTGCGCGCGCCAGGGGCTCACCCCGCGCGACGGCGACGTGCTGGTGGTGGCGCAGAAGGTTGTTTCCAAGTCGGAAGGACGCGCGGTGGACCTGCAGACCGTGACACCGTCGGCGGAGGCCCTGCGGCTCTCCGCCGAGCTCGACGGCAAGGACCCGCGCCTGCTGGAGCTGATCCTGGGCGAGAGCCGCCGCATCGTCGCCAAGGGACGCAGCACCATCGTCGTCGAGACCCACCACGGCTTCGTGTGCGCCAACGCGGGCATCGACCTGTCGAACGTGGGCGTCGGCCGCGCCCTGCTCCTGCCCAAGGATCCTGACGGTTCCGCCCGTCGTATCCGCGATGAAGTGCGGCGACTCGCCGGGAAGACCGTGGGCGTCGTCGTCACCGACACGTTTGGACGTCCCTGGCGCCTGGGCACCACCGACGTCGCCATCGGCGTGGCCGGGTTCGGGCCTCTCATCGATTACCGCGGCGGGACGGACCCGTACGGATATGAGCTCAAGGCCTCGGTCACCGCCGTTGCAGACCAGATCGCCGGCGCGGCGGAGCTGGTCATGGGAAAGACCAGCCATATACCCGCGGCCATCGTCCGGGGGCTGGAACTGCCGCGGCGCGAGGGCTCGGCGCGGGACTTGATCCGGCCGGGGGAGGATGACCTGTTCCGTGGCGGCCGGTGACCCTTCGACTTCGCTCCGCTGACGCGGAGCTACGCTCAGGGCGAACGGAGAAACGGAGAATAGTGCCGTTCGTCCTGAGCCCTTCGACAAAGCTCAGGACAGGCGTAGCGAAGCGAAGTCGAAGGACCGCCTCGACGGGACCGTATTTGTCGGACCCGGCGCGAACGTGCTAAGAGCCTTCCCATGCAAGATTCCATTTCAATCGCTATTGTTGGAGGGACCGGAAGTCTGGGAATGGGCCTGGCGGGACGCTTGGCGCGTCCGGGCGTCCGGGTGCTCATCGGCTCACGGGACGCGCAGCGCGGCGCGGACGCGGCGAAGGATTTGAACGAAAGGCTGGGCACGAACTTCGTGGAGGGGATGCTCAACGCCGACGCGGTCCGTGAAGCGGAGCTTGCCGTCATCTCGGTCCCCTACGAGGGGCAGGAGAAGATGGTGGCCGACCTGGCCGGCGAGCTGCGCGGCAAGATCGTCATCGACGCGGTGGTGCCGCTGCTCAAAGGCCGGCCCTTCGTGCCCGAGGCCGGCTCGGCGCTGCTGGAGGCGCAGAAGATCCTGGGCGACGACACTCCGGTCATCGGCGCGCTGCACAACATCTCGGCGCTGGACCTGAGCGCGCCGGATGAACCCCTGGGCGACGTGCTGGTGTGCGGCGACAGCAGGGAAGCCAAGGAGCGCGTCATCGAGCTGCTGGAGCGCATCGGCGCCACCGGCCTGGACGCCGGTCCGGCGGCCAACGCCTATGTGGTCGAAGGGCTGACCGGCGTGCTCATCGCCCTCAACCGCCGCTACAAGTCGAAGCACGCCAGTGTGAAGATAACGGGCATTCACTAGCAGCCGGTGTGACGCGCCACACTGGAGTCGAGAGGCATATCCATGAGCCTGCCTGTCATCGATGCCGACGGTCATGTGATCGAGGACGAGTCCATCGTCGATTACATCGAGGAGCCCTACCGCAGCCAGGCGAGCAAGCGCATCCTCACCCGGGTCTTCCCCTCCCTGGACCATCATCACCTGGGGCTCAAGTACCTGAGCGAGGGCGCCTTCGGCGGCGGCAAGCCCGTGACCCCGGAGGACTGGCGCTCGTTCGTGGAGCAGGCGGGGTTCGAGTGCAGCGTGCTGTATCCCACCTGGGGCCTCGCCATGGGCAACATCAGCATGCCGGACTGGGCGTGCGCCGTGGCCCATGCCTACAACAGTTGGCTCCACGACCGCTATCTCAAGGACAACCCGCGGCTCAAGGGCATGGCGCTGATCCCGCTGCAGGACCCGCGGGAGGCGGTGCGGGAGCTACGCCGGGCGGTGACCGAGCTGGGCATGCTCGGCGCCATGCTGCCCTCGCGCGGCCTGCCCATGGACCTGGGCCACAAGACCTACTGGGACGTTTACGCGGAGGCCGAACGGCTGGGCTGCGGACTCGCGGTGCACGGCGGCTGCCACCACGGCATGGGCCTCGACACCCTGGAGGCATTCGTTCCCATCGCCGGGCTGGGCCATCCCTTCAGCCTGATGATCGCGTTCTCCGGCATGGTCTACCACGGCGTCTTCGACCGCTTCCCGAACCTGCGGGTGGCCTTCCTGGAGGGGGGCGCCGGCTGGCTGACCTTCTGGATGGACCGCATGGACCGGTCCCACGAATTCTTCGGGGAGTGGAACTCCCACGGCAACTACCACGGCCCCGATCCGGACCATGAGCCCAGCCGGTACGCGCTGCTGGACAACGTCTTCGTGGGTTGCGAGGGTGGCGAGAACGGTCTCGACTACCAGATCCAGCGCGCCGGCAACGGCCGGTTCCTTTTCGCCAGCGACTTCCCCCACGAGATCGGCCCCGGCGACATCGGCCACGAGATCGCCGAGGTGGCCGAGCACCCGGCCCTCAGCGACGAGGACAAGGCCGCCATCCTCGCGGACAACGCGCGCCGCTTCTACCGGCTGGGGCAGTAGCCGAACCGTCTTGACGGGCGTGACCGCCGGCTTCGCGTTTCATCGAAACCGATAGCCCGTCACTCCTTCTCGCCGGCGTTCGCCGCCGCGTCGTCCAGGGCGTTGCCCCGCTGATACGCCGCGCGTCCGCTGAGCCGTGACCAGTACCCCTCGAAGGCCGGGCGCTTTTCGATGGTGCCGTATTGCATGCCCCAACCGATGTGCGACCCGACGTACACGTCGGCCGCGGAGAAGGTCTCGCCGGCGACGTAGCCTTCGCCCTCGACCGCTTTCTCCAGGGCGTTCATCACCGTGGCATAATTTCCGTAGCCCACCATGGATTCCTTGTCCTCCGGCACGGCGAAACCGAACATGCGGTTGGTGATCGCCGCCTCCAGCGGGCCGGCCGCGAAGAACAGCCAGCGGTAGTAGGCGCCGCGCTGTTCGCTCGGGGGCGCCAGGCCGGCGTCCGGGAAGGCATCGGCGAGGTAGGCGCAGATGGCGGCGCATTCGGTGACCACCGTGTCGCCGTGGCGGATGGCCGGCACCTTGCCCATGGGGTTAATGGCCAGGTACTCCGGCGATTTCATCATAGGACCGAACTCCACCAGCTCGGTGCGGTACGGGACGCCCGATTCCTCCAGCATCCAGCGCACGATGCGCCCGCGCGACATGGGATTGGTGTAGAAAACAAGTTCCGCCGACACGGTCATTCTCCTTTCAGCTTCTCACGCGTCCTCCGCGGGCATGTACTTGCCCTCTTCGTCCAGCGTGATCTGCTTGCGTTCGTTGAGGCGCCCCACCAGAGCCATGACGGTGGCGAACGCCTGGTCCGAGAAGGCGTCCAGCAGTTCGCTGAAGCTGAGGCGCTTCTCGCGCAGCATGTCCAGGGTCCGTTCCGCCAGCCGTTCGACGGCGTCGTCGCCGGCCGCCGGCGGCTGCGGCGCGGCCGGGGACTCGACCAAGTAGTCGTCGAGCACCGCCTTGCCCTGGTTGTGGTAGATGATCCGGTTGTAGCGGTAGCGCGGCACGTTTTCGGGAATGGTGGCGTCGATGCCCATCTTGGCGGTGGTGGGGACGCCGTTGGCGCTGGGCGGGATGGACGGGTCCAGGGGCTTGGAGCGCGCGTTGGACAGGATCACCGTATCCCGGTCCGCCTGCACGCGGGTGGCGATGGCCCACTCCACCTCCACGGGATCGAAGATGTCGATGTCGTCGTCGGTCACCACCACGTACTTGATGTCGGCGATGGACAG
>JAPPNE010000097.1 GCA_028818775.1 Deltaproteobacteria bacterium
AGGCGAGCTCTTCAGGTCCTCCTTCATTCGTATTTTTGTGGGACAGCAGTGACCCGTAGGAGGTGTGCACGGTCAGCGGAATCACGAATATCCAACCGTGCGGACGCGCCACCGCGCGGGTATACGTATGCTGCCGCACCGGCCCGGCCCCCTCTTCCTCGATGATGGCCGGGCAGCGGCGGATGACGGCCGTATTGGTGGGGATGAATGAGATGTCGATGTGCTCGTCGGGATCGAGCTCCTTCGGAAACCCGCGGGCATCGAAGACCAAGTCGTAACGTTCCGGCGGCAAGCCCTCCAGTTCCACCAGCGCGCCGCCGTCCACCCTGGTAATATCGAGCACTTTCGCGTCGATGTGGCGCGCGCGCGTGCTTGCGTCCAGCAAATCCGCCATCAGGTCGGCGGAGAGATGGTAGGCGTAGGACACCTGTTGCGGCGTGAAATAGTGGGTGAAATCCCGATTGCGCCGGCCCCATCCCTCGAACGCAACGCCATATTTCCGGGTTCCATTCAGGCGTTGCTGGACCGTTTCATGAGGCAGATGGGTCAGTTGCCGCAACTCCTGCACCAGGCTCGGCCAACTGCCTTCGCCCACGCCGATGACCGGGATGCGCGAGTCATAGATATGGTGCAGCTCGTGGTCGCTGTCGGGATGACGAAGCGTGACGCTGGCAGCCGCCAGGCATCCCGCGGTTCCCCGCCCGACAACCGCGATCTTCCGCAAGGATTTGCCGCCTGGCTGCATCAGCGCACGCGTCGGAGCGCCGTTCGGGTGAATTCGCCGTCGTCGAGATTGGTGCGGAACCGGAAATCGGTCCATTCAAGCACCGTGCTCGCTCCGGTCAGGTGATTCACCATCGTCTGTTCTCCCGCCCGCCAGTACCGGTCCAGGTATTGCCGGTAGTCGGCGAGAGTGAGCGTCTTCAGGTGCGAGCCCCTTCGATCGTAAAGCTCGACCTTCCAGGTTCGAAGCTCGCCCGTATCCTGCCAAACGAGCTTGCGGCTGTATCCGGACTTCTTGTCCAGGGGAGCTTGCTCGATCACCGTACAAGTGAGCTCCCCGCAGGGCTCGTCGCGAAGATACTTGTAGGTGTACTCGTCCACCTCGTGAGAGCTCATGTCTTCGTAGGAAAACTCGCTTCCCATGAACGACCCCGAACGCCTCGCGGCGTTGATGCGCTTCACCCTCTTGAGAGCCGGCAGATACAGCCACTGGTCGTCCGGAGTGTTGACGTGAGCGTGGGTCAGGAGGGCGGTTCCGCGCACGTCCGGCGGCTCATCGAACACGAACAGGCTCTTGTCGCCGTCCCCCCGCACCTCCAGCACCTTGAAGCGCATCCGCCGGACGCTCTCCCGACCGTGCCGGTCGCGCAGCACCATGGTCATTCCGGCGGTGAAGTCCCCGAACCCATCATCGCGCGCGCTTGCCTCACGCGCGATCCTGAGACCCTTGTCCTGGGCCGTTTCTTCCCGCGCTATGACATGTACGTTTGGAAAGAAAAAGCACGCCAGCGTCAGGAACCGGATACCGAATGAAGCACACTTGAGCCATCGGAAACCCTTCGTCCAGTGCTGGCCGACGTACGGTCTTCGGGCGGTTTCGTGGTCAGGAAACATCCGCGCAGGTCCCGTCATGGACATTGTTGCATCGTACCTTGATTCCCTCGGAAGGTTAAGTGCCGACATGAACCAAACCAGAACGCTTGTTCTCCAAAAAGTCACTGGAAGCCCTTGCCGCACATCGAGGACTTGACCTTGCCGGGTCGAGATTGCATATAATTCTTCCAAACCCTCCTCCATCTGTGTGATATTTTCCTTTTCCTTGCTTGGTCTCGATGAGGAGGCGATGGATGACCGTGTTCAATAATCCTTTCGACTCATTCCAGAATACGGTTGCCGAGGGCAAGGAAGAACGCGAACAACTCGACCGTCTGCTGACCATTTCCACGCCCCGGGAGCGTCTGCTTGTCGCCGTCATCGCCGGTTTGTTGTGCATCCTCGCGGCATGGCTCATCCTTGGCAACGTAGCCCGTACCATTGCGTTGGACGGCGTACTGGCACAAGCCGGCGAGGGCCGGCCCGAGGGCACGCGGTCCGTGCGAGCGCTCGTGTGGATCAAGCGCGACGTTGCCTCGCACATCAAGGCCGGGATGCCGGCGGCGGTAGAGTTGGGCAGCGCGGGCGGAAAGGCGGACACGCTTGACGGAGTGGTCAAGACCATTGCCGCCGTGCCCCTGTCCGAGGGGTTGGCCGCGTTCGAGTCCGCGCCGCCGGTGTCCGTGTACCGCCTCGATGTCGCCCTCGACAAGCGCCTTGATCCTGCTTCCGTCGCGGGCCGCGAATGCCGGATCGTCATCGAGACCGGCAGGCAGTCTCCGCTCGCGCTTTTCGGAATGAGGCGACCATAGGATGCCGCCACAGGCCTCTAGAGGAGCCAGCGACAGGACCGCTCCGGAGCCGTCGAAACGAAGGGTGACCACGCCGATTCTGTTGCAGATGCACGCAACGGAATGCGGCGCCGCCTGCCTCGGCAGCATTCTGGCCTACTTCGGGCGCTGGGTGCCGCTTACCGAACTGCGCGAGAAATGCGAGGTGAGCCGGGACGGAAGCAGCGCGGCGAGCATCGCGCGCGCCTCCAGATACTACGGCCTCGAATGCAGGGGGCTCAGCGTACGCGCCGACTCATTGAAGAAGCTGCCGTTGCCCCTGATCCTGTTCTGGCAGTTCACCCATTTCGTCGTCCTCGAAGGATTCGACGGCCGCAATTTCCATCTCAACGACCCGGCCACGGGGCGGCGCACGCTTTCCGCGGAAGAGTTCACCAAGGGCTACAGCGGCATCGCGCTGCGGTTCGAGCGCGGCGCCGACTTCACGCCGGGCGGCGAGCGGCCCGGCCTGTTCAGCCAGTTGCGCACCTTGCTCGCGGGATCGTGGGGGGTGCTTTCCGGGGTGACGGCCTGCGGCCTCATGCTGACGTTGCTGGCGCTTCTTGTTCCCGCATCTCTCGGCGTCTTCGTGGACGATGTCCTGGACAACCATGGGCCTTGGGGCGGATTGGTGGCGGCATTGCTTGGCGGCGGCATCCTGGTGTACCTGCTGTCGCTGCTCAAGCACCGTTTCCTCGGGCGGCTCGCGGCGCGGATTGCGGTGGTGGGCTCCAATCGGGGCATGTCGCGGCTGCTGCGCCTGCCGGTGGAGTTTTTCGAACACAGGCCGGTGGGCGACCTGACCGATCGGGTCTCGTCCATCGACAGAATCGCGAAGAATCTGACCGAGCAGTTTGTGGTGCTCCTGATCGACATGGCGATGAGCGCGGTGCTGCTCATCGCCATGTTCACCTACGACGTCCTGCTTACGCTGGTGGTGCTGTCGCTGGCCCTTCTGCACGGCCTCCTGGCCCACTTGCTCAACGCCCTCCGGAACATTCGCAGCCAGGCCATGAGGCGCGAACAGGGATTGCTGCTCAGCGTCGGCATGCAGATGTTGCATCATGCGGACAACCTGCGCATGACGGGGTCGGACGACTGGTTTTTTTCGCGCTGGAGCGGCCAGCAGGCACGCGAACTGCGCGCGCGCCAGCTCTACTCCGAACTGGGCTCCGTCAATGCCGCGCTTCCGGGCCTGATCGCCGTACTTCGCGGCGCGGCCATCCTGGGCATCGGAGGAAGCCTCGTCCTCACCGGAGAGATGACCCTGGGGACGCTGGTCGGGCTCTATATCCTGGCGGAGATGTTTCTGGCCCCTGTCGGGCGCTTTCTGGAGTTCGCCGACAAACGCCGCGCGCTTGCCACCGACTTGCAGCGCCTGGAGGACGTGTCGAAAGCCGCCGAAGATTCCGTTTTCAGCCGCCGAAGTCCCGCATCGAAGTCACTCCCCACGTTCAACGGCCGGCTTCATCTCGCGGGCCGGCTCGAGCTGCGCAACGTCACCTTCGGTTACAACAAGAGCCGGCCTCCCTTGATCAAGGATTTCAACCTCCTGATCAAGCCGGGTCAGCGGGTCGCCGTGGTCGGTCCCAGCGGCTCCGGGAAGTCGACCCTGGCGCGTCTGGTTTCGGGCATCTGTCAACCCTGGTCGGGCGAGATCCTGTTTGACGGCCATCCGCGGGACGAGATCCCCGAGGACGTGCTGCGGCGCTCCATTTCCATGGTGGACCAGGAGGCCGTGCTCTTCTCCGCGTCCCTGCGCGACAACATTACCTTGTGGAACCCGGCGGTTCCGGATGAAGTCATCGTCGCCGCCACGCGGGATGCCTCCATCCACGAGGACATCCTGCTCAGGCCGCACGGATATGCGACGCTGGTCGAGGAAGGCGGAGTGAATTTCAGCGGCGGCCAGCGGCAAAGGCTGGAGATCGCCCGCGCGCTGGTGGGTCATCCGACGGTGCTCATTCTGGACGAGGCCACCAGTGCGCTGGATGCCGCGACAGAGGAGTATGTCGATGATGCCCTGCGCCGTCGCGGCGTCACCTGCCTGATCGTGGCGCACCGGCTGAGCACCGTGAGGGATAGTGACGAAATCATCGTGCTGGACAAGGGCGTGGAGGTGCAGCGCGGCACGCACGACGCCTTGATCGCGGACCAGGACGGCACGTACTACAAGCTGGTCAAGTCGGGCTGATACACGACGCAATGCCGGAATACGCATCCATAGGCCAACTCGCCGCCCGCTCCGGCAGATCCGTACCCTGCGCGGGCAACCTGCCGGTGCAACTCGACGACCCGGACAGCGTCTGGTTCATTGACCAGGGGGCCGTCGATCTGTTCCTGGTCGAATTCAAGGACGGGGTGGAACAGGCGGCGCCCCAGCATCTGCTGCGCTGCGAATCGGGCCGGTTGCTGCCGGGTGTCGCGCCGGACGAACAAGACGGCGCCCACAAGGACACCACGCTCGGGCTGATTGCCAAAGGACTGCCGGACACCCTTCTGAAACGCCTGCCCGCATCCGTGCTGTCCGAGGTCGACCCGGCGGAACTGGCGGAACAGACCGATGCCTGGCTGACCGCCGTGACCGACACGCTCTCGCGCCTGGTGAGCCGCCTCCCGCGTGCCACCGCGCTGGCGGAACCCGGCCTGACTCAGGTCCTGGGCCCTTGCACGCTGTCCGTGCGGCGCGGCGTCGTATGGGTGTCCGAACCCCCGCGCGGCGCAAGCCTGTTCATGGACATGGTCGAACAAGCGGAACTTGCCGAAGCGCGCGGCCCCCACGAAGCGGTGATACCGCTGACGCGGACAAGCTGGCTCACCTTGTTCGACGAGGCGACACTCTCGACCACGTCCACCGAAACCCTGGCGCGGCACGGCGCGCTGCTGCCGGCGCTCGCCTCGTTTCACGCGCTTGCCTTCGCCCTGGAGCGCTTGAACCGCCGGCTGGCCGTGGTCGACGATGCGAACCTCGAACGCGAACGGACCACGAGCCGCCGCACCGCCGAAAGCGCCGCCCGGCAGCGGCTGTTCAACATCTACGACCTGCCGGCGGATCGGGGCACCCGTGTCGAGGACACCGCTTTGGCGGATGCCCTGCACGTCATCGGGCGCCATCAGGGGATCGACTTCAGGATTCCGGCGCGTTCCGGACCCTCGGCTTCTCCTGTCGGCCTCGTCGACATACTCGACGCGTCGGGCGTACGCGCCCGGCGCGTGCGCTTCAAGGACGAGGGCGACTGGTGGCGCGGCGACAGCAACGCGCTGCTGGCATTCCGCGCCGGGGACGGCCGGCCGGTGGCGCTCTTGCCGGCGAGGTTCGGGCGCTACCGGGAAGTGGACCCGGTCACCAAGGCGAGCGTCCGGCTTTCGGCGGGGCGCGCCGCCGCGCTCCGGAACGAAGCCTGGACGTTCCATCAGCCGCTGCCGCCGGGGAACGTGAAACCGGCGGACCTGCTGAGAATCGCCCTGCACGGGTCGGCCGCGGATCTGGCACGGCTCGTGATGGCCGGGCTCCCGGGGGGCCTGATCAAGCTGCTGCCGGCGCTCGCGCTCGGATTCGTCGCGAACCACGTCGTGGCCGGCGGGAGCGCCGGAGCGATCTACGCCGTGGCCCTGACGCTTGCCGGCTTCGGTCTGCTCGGCGCACTGCTGCACCTGTTTCAAAGCTCCACCATGATGCGCCTCGAGGGGCGCTCGGCGTCCCGCGTCGAAGCCGCCTTCTGGGACCGGCTCATGCGCCTTCCCCCAAGCGTTCTGAACCGCCATCCGGCGGGCGATCTGGCCATGTCGGGCATGACCTTCCAGAATCTTCGCGACGGCCTGCAGGGTGTCCTCGCCGACAGCCTGCTGTCGATCATTTTCCTGCTCCCGGTCTTTGGCGTCATCTTCTTCTACGACGCCACCCTCGGGATCATCGCCCTCGCCTTCAGCCTGGCCGCGCTGCTGGTCACCGTAGCCGTGGGGTTGCGCCAGATTGCGCCTTACGGGCGGATGATCCGCGCCATACGCCGCGTCGCCGGCCGGCTGTTCCAGATCATGGGCGGTATCGCCAAGCTGCGCGTGGAAAACGCCGAAGGATCGGCTTTCGCCATGTGGGCGCAGGACTATCGCGAGCAGAAGCGCGCGGAGCTCGAGCTCGGCGCGCTCGAGGGACACTCGCGCGCGTTCGGCGCCGCGCTTCCCTTCCTTGCCGCCGGGGTGCTGCTTTTCGCGGTGGTCACGGCGGGCGGCCGTAACGTCCCGGTGAGCGATTTCCTCGTGGTCTACACCGTCTTCATCGCGTTCCAGTCCGCCATCGCCCGGCTCGGCGAGTCCTTCGGCACCATTGCCGCCATGCTGCCCGCGTTCGATCAGATGCGGCCGCTGCTCGTCGCGGTGCCCGACGCCGACGTCGAAGGAGAGCCGGTGGAACGTCTCGACGGCGAAGTCCTGTTCGACCGCGTTTCCTTTCGCTACGATCCCGACGGCCCGCTGATTCTCGACGACGTCACGATTCGCGCCCGTCCCGGCGAATTCGTCGCCATCGCCGGCGAGTCCGGCGCCGGCAAGAGCACCCTCTTCCGGCTCGCTCTCGGCATCGACCGGCCCACCGCCGGCGCGGTCTACTACGACGGGCGCGACCTCAGGCACCTGAACCTGAAGCAGGTGCGCCGGAAAATCGGCGCGGTTCCCCAGTCCGTGCGGCTCCATCCCCAGGATCTCTGGGACAACATCGTCGCGCACCACGAGGGAATTACCTCCGAGGAAGTGTGGCAAGCGGCCCGGGCCGTGGGGATCGAAAGCCAGATCAGGGCGATGCCCATGGGCATGATGACCATGGTGGGGGCCGTCGGAGGCGTCGTGTCGGGCGGCGAGAGCCAGCGCGTCACCATCGCCCGGTCGCTGCTCGGCAACCCGCGGATCATGCTGCTCGACGAGGCAACCAACTGGCTCGACAACGAAAGCCAGGCCGAGGTCATGCAGAACCTGGCCTTGCTGACCTCGACCCGGATCGTCATCGCGCACCGCCTGTCCACGCTGGAACAGGCCGACCGCATCTACGTGATGCAGGCCGGAAGAGTCGTGCAAAGCGGCTCCTTCGAGGAACTGGTGGAGGTCGACGGAGTATTCCGAGACCTCGTCAAGAGGCAGCTCGCTTGATCCGGACAATGCAGACGGGCCGGAAAATCCTGCTTCGTGTTCGTGATCGAACAGGAAAGTAGCGACTCGTACGGATGCCGCCCGCAGCAACAGAGTCGTCCGCGACCCGATTCGCCGAATGGGTGCTCCGCCACCGCTGGCTGGTCATCGGCATCACCCTGCTGTGGGTGGCGGCCGCGTCAAGCGGCATCGCCCGGCTCGAATTCTCCGCCAACTACCGCATCTTCTTCGACGAGCACAATCCGCAGCTTCTGGCACTGGAAGAACTGGAGAACACCTACGGGAAGAACGAGAACGTCGCCTTCCTGATCGTTCCGGACGACGGCGACGCCACGTCGCAAAAAGCGCTCTCGGCCGCCGTCTGGCTCACGGAAGCTGCCTGGCGAACACCCTTTGCGAGGCGCGTCGACTCCCTCGCCAACTTCCAGTACACGACCGCCGAAGGCGACGACCTGTATGTGCGGGACCTCGTGGACCCGCGGGAACTGGCCCAGGCCCAGGCGCGGTCGCGAATCCGCGCCATCGCCTTGTCCGATCCGCGCATCGCGGGCAGCATCCTGGCCCGCAAGGGCGATGTCAGCGTCGTAAGCGTCACCATTGAGCTGCCGGAGGAAGGCCTCCTGGAGGCCGTGGCCGAAGTTGCCGGATACGCGCGAGCGACCGCCGGGGAGGCGGAAGAGCGATTCCCCGGCATCGACCTTCGCGTCGTCGGCACGGTCATGGTCAACCAGACCTTCGTCGAGGCCTCCATCCGGAGCCAGATGATCTTCCTGCCCGCAAGCCTGCTGCTCATGGGCTTGATCCTCGGCATCCTCACCCGCGGCTGGGCGGGGGTGGCGGCCACCGGAACGGTCATGATCTTTTCCATTCTCGCGTCGATGGGCCTGGGGGTATGGGCCGGCATGCCCTTTTCCCCGCCCATCGCCCCGGCGCCGACCATCGTGCTGATGATCGTCGTGGCGAACTGTGTGCACCTGCTGGTGGCTTTGCGGCGGCATCTGCGCGACGGGCATTCCAGGCACGACGCCATCGTCGAATCCATCGGCCTCAACCTGCATCCGGTGTTTCTCGCAAGCCTCACCACCGCGCTCGGCTTCCTGAGCATGAATTTTTCCGAAGTGCCGCCCTACCGTCACCTGGGCAACTTCGTCGCTTTCGGCGTCGGCGCCTCCTTCCTTCTCTCCGTCACCTTTCTGCCGGCCCTGCTCTCGCTTCTCCCGGTCCGTGCGGCGAAGGACCGCCGGCTCCGCGCGCCCATGATGAACCTCCTGGCGAATGCCGTGCTGCGCTACAGAAAAGCGATCATCTGGGGATGGCTGGTAGTCGTGGCCGCGATGATTCTGGCCGTTCCGCGCAACGAGCTCAATGACGTCCTGGTTCATTTCTTCGACGAGAGCGTGGAGTTCCGGCAGGACACGGATTTCATGGACGAGCGCTTGAGCGGCAATACCTTGCTCGAATACTCGCTGCACGCATCCGTCGAGGGCGGCGTCACCGACCCCCGTTTCCTCGCCGACGTGGCCGACTTCGCCGGCTGGTACCGTCAGCAGCCCCCCGTGCGCCACGTGGCGGTCATCACCGATACCTTCCGGCAGCTCAACAAGAGCCTGCACGGCGACGATCCGGCCGCCTACCGGATTCCGGAAAGCAAGGAGCTGGCGGCGCAGTACCTGGTGCTCTACGAGCTGTCGCTTCCGGAGGGGCTGAACCTGAACAACCAGCTCGACCGGTCCAGGACCGCCACGCGAGTCACGATCTCGGCGGAGACCCTCTCTTCGCGAGAGGTGCTCGAACTGAACGCACGCGCCGAGGCCTGGCTCAAGGAAAACGCACCCCACGTAGCGGTGGTCAACACCACCGGGCCGGCGGCGCTGTTCGCCTATATCGGGCAGCGCAACATCCGCGCCATGGTGGTCGGGACGATGGTCGTGCTCCTGGCCATTTCCGCCGTTCTCCTCTTCGCCCTGCGGTCCCCGCGGCTGGGGGTGGTGAGCATCGTTCCCAACCTGGTTCCCGCGATCCTCGGCTTCGGCGTGTGGGGCTTGACGGTCGCGCAGGTGGGACTCTCGCTGTCCGTCGTGGTGGCCATGACCGTCGGCATCGTCGTGGACGATACCGTGCATTTCCTCAGCAAGTATCGCCGCGCGCGGCGTGAAGACGGCCTGAGCCCGGAAGAGGCGGTGCGCCACGCCTTCGAAACGGCCGGTGAAGCCATGTTCACGACCACGGTGGTGCTGGTGGCCGGATTCCTGATCCTGGTGTTTTCACCGTTCGTGCCCACCGCGCAAGTGGGGGTCCTGACGGCGATGATCATAGGCTTCGCGCTCATGGCCGACCTGACGCTTCTGCCGGCGCTGTTGATGTCGGTGGACAGTAGTTCCAAAAAAGTTCTTAAAAGTTCTAAATAACTCTTAATGGAGGCGGCAAGTACTTGTGGGAACGGTAGTTACGTGGTAGTATCCTCCCAAGCATTCGCAGAACTTGTGCGACAAAGGAGGAGTCGTCATGAGAAGCGGCGACGAAATGTTGCAGCACATTGTTGAGAAGTCCGCCCTGGACACGGAGTTCAGGCAACAGCTTCTCGCCGATCCGAAGGCCACCATCAGTCAGGAGTTGGGCATTACGATTCCCGATTCGATGACCATCCAGGTGCATGAGAGCGACATGCAGACGGTGCATCTCGCGTTGCCGCCGGATCCCAACATCACCGAGGAACAACTCGAAGCGATCTCGGCCGGCCTCTGCTGCTGCTGGTAGACCCGAACGGCCGGCGCACAGCCGGTCAATACACCGTTTGATCCCCCGTCGCCCCCGCCAGGGAGGCCGGCGGGGGTGTACTCGTTTACCGCCACGTCAGGGGGAGACCCCGGCCGAGAGCACCATGAACACGTAGGCCTTGGCTTCCCCGAGCCGGTCCTCGGACAGGACCAGCTTGATGTGGTGAATGCCGCGCATCATGATGTAACGCCCGGCCTTCCCGAACAGCGGCGTCGGTTTGGAAACCCAGCGGGCCAACTCCGCAAGCTTCTCCGGAACCACCACCTCCTCATGCCCCAAGGCTTCCAGGAACGGATCCCAGTCGGTCAGGCCGTCGAGCCAGTAGCGTGAATCCTTTGTGTATCGCTGCTTGACGATGAGCGTCAGGCCCAGCGTCGGACCGAGACCGTCTTCCCGAACGTCCACGTTCACCCCGGTCCTGACGATGTTCGCACGCTCCTTGAAGCGCGCGATCACGGCGTCGACAGCCGAGAGCCGCCCGGGCCAACCCGTGTCCTCGAGCCAGGCGCGCAGTTCCTCCCCCGCCTTGAAGCCCATGACCGCCAAGCGGATCGACCGCTCGCGCGACGGGAATACACCGAACGAATCCAGGCGCGTGTCTCCCGGCTGCGCCAGGTAAGCCCGTTCCACGTTCTCCCGCTCGGCGTCGTTCTTCTCCCAACCGACGCAGGATACGAGCGCGTCCACCACCGTACCGACGTCGTCCGCCTGACCGCCGGCGCCGACGATCGGGCGTTCGCCGGGCCGCAGGAACATTCCCGGGCGCGCACCCTCACTGTCCCCGGCCGAACCGATATCGTATTCCAGCATCAACTTGCGGCCGACAATGTCCCGAAGCGGCGACACTTCGGCATCCATTTCGCTGAACAACCGCGTGATGGCTTGCGCGGTCCCGTCCGTCTCATCGGTTCGCGCGCGCTCCCGGAAGAACGCCGCCGTTCGGGTGCCGCTCGCGAGGGAGGCGCCGAAGTCCGCCTCCGGCCCGGGTTCATGCAGCGGCAGCTCGAATCCGAAAGGCAGGGCGCCCATGGTGATGGGGAGCTTGCCGGCGCATTCGAGTATGCGCTCCCACTGCGGGGCGCCGACCAGGACCGGCGCAACCCTGTTGCGGAAATGCTTGAGCAAATCCGCCATGGTGGCGCCCTCTTGGGCGAGACGCTCCTGGGTCAGCGTGACGGCCTCGTCGATTTCCATCTCGTCTCCTCAAGCGATGACAGGCGCCGGATTCAGGTCGGCCTCGGCGAGAGCGTGCTCGCGGCGGCCCATGCGCACCGGCACTTCGTAAAGGCGCCCGGGCGCGAATCGTGCCCAAAAATGGCGCATGCCCGGCACGATGACCCGCACCACGGGCATGCCGATGTCGGGCCGGGTCTGGTCCAGGACCAGGAACTCCATCCCCTTGGCTTCCACGAGCCGGCGGCAATGCTCCACGTCGTCGCGCGCATCCGTGGATTCGACCACGGGATAGCTCGAAGCCTTGCGCGCGGGAGCGCCGTCCGCGGGGGCCAGCCACGAGCACTCGGCCAGCCGCGCCGTCCGCCACCACCAGAGCGCCAGCGGGTCGTCGATCATGGGCCGGCCGTCGCCGCCGGGGCGCGGCAGCCAGGTGAGGCACTGGTTCAGTTCGCAGACCGCGCGCAGGGCCGCGATGCGCGGGTCGGCGTGGGCGCCGGCGCCGTAAATGATGTCCTCGGTCTCGGCGTCCGGCCTGCGCGAGAGCGCCACGAACGCGGGAACGGCGATATCCGAGGTGACGTCCAGCATCCACAGGTCGCGCTCGTAGCGGGCGTAGTGGTCCGCGGCCGAGGCGAGGTACTCGTCGTCGAAGCTCGCGAGGTCGACCGCGGGCACTCGCAGGCGGTTGTACCACCAGACGGCGAACGCATCGCGCTCGGCCAGTTCATAGAAGCCTTGCAAGACGGCCTCTTCCAGCGTGTTGCCCGCCGCGCAGCCGTTGGAATCGGCGATCAGGTCCGACGGGCCGCGCTGTTCGGCCGGCATGCTGTAGAGCATGGACGTCGGCAGCCAGCGATGCCGCCGCCGCGTCAGCGACCACGCCGGAGTCCAGTCGATGGCGGCGTCGGGGTCGAGGCGCGGCGGGACGACGTTGTAGGGGTGGCCGCGCGAATTGATGCTCTTGGCGTCGTCGAGCTGGTGGTCGCTGAAGAGCTGCACATCGTTGGGGTGGATGGCCTCTTCTCCGCCGGCGAATTCGACGAATCGCTTGCGCGCGCGGACCTCGTCGCCGTGAAAGGCGCCCGAATAGCGCTCCACCGCCTCGCACAGGGCGCTGACCTCGGATTGTTCCCGCGTGCTGCCCTTGCCGGCGCTCTTGCTGCGCAGGCTGCG
>JAPPNE010000098.1 GCA_028818775.1 Deltaproteobacteria bacterium
AAAGGGGACATCTCTGCTTTGTCAAAAGGGGACATTTTGGCTTTGGTTTGACACGCGCAAGTCACCGGGGAAACGTGCTATCCTGTATCAATTCGATCCCCTCGTCATCGTTGCATGTGAACGCCGTGGCCGCGGCCAAGATCAAGACCGTACACGAAATGGTCGACTACGTCACCTGTTTCGCAAACGCGGAGCGGTGTGGTATCATTCACGACTTGGCCCCGGACGTGCTTGTCAAGGGCGGCGACTGGCGCCGGGAGGATATCGTGGGGAGGGAAGTGGTGGAGGCCAACGGTGGCGAGGTCGTCATCGTGCCGCGCTTGCCGCGTTACTCCTCGACGGAACTGATCGAAAGGATACGGGAACAGTAGTCATGGCCAGAAGATGCACCATTTGCGGCAAGGGGCCCTCCGTGGGCAACAACGTCAGCCATGCCAACAACAAGACCCGGCGCCGCTGGCTCCCCAATCTGCAGCAGGTCCGAGCACGGCTGAACGGAGCGGTGAAGCGCATCCGCGTGTGCACCCGGTGCCTTCGTTCCGGCAAGGTCGAAAAGGTCGCTTGACCGGCACTACCCCTGAACGCGGCTCGCCCTGTACACTCCCTTCACCCGCGAGATATCCTGCAGCACCCGTCCCAACTGATCGAAGTCCCCGATCATGATCTCGAAGGTGTTCACGGCCCTGTCGTCGAACGTTCGTATGTGAGCACGCGCGATGTTGACGCCCGCCTCCGAGATGGCCGAGCTGATGGCCGCGAGAAGGCCGGGCTTGTCCGCGCAGGTCACCTCGATCTTCACCGCCCGCGGCATCTGCACGTCGTCCGCCCAACTCACCTCCACCTTTCGGGCCGGGTCGACCTCCAGGGCCGTCGGGCACCCCGCCACGTGAACCGTCACACCCCGCCCGCGCGTGATGATGCCGGCGATGTCCTCGCCCGGCAGCGGATGGCAACACCGCGCGAACCGCACCAGCACGTCATCGATGCCCTTGACGCGCACGCCGCGGTCGCGTGAGCCCACCAGCCGAAAGAGACGCTCCAGGCCGCCCTCGATCTGCTCGTTGTCCTTGTGGATCTCTTCCGGCGGGAGCAGCTTGGCCAGAACCTGGTGCGACATCACCTTGCCGTAGCCGATGCCCGCCAGGAGGCCCTCCTCGTTCCGGACTCCCAGTTCCCGTCCCAGCGTCTCGACCGTCCCCTGGTCCTGGAGCGTCTGGTATTCGAGGCCGTGGCGGGCGAGGTCCCCTTCGAGGATCTCGCGGCCCAGGGCGACGCTGCGTTCGCGCTGCTGCGCGGCCATCCAGGCGCGGATCCGGGACTTGGCGCGGGGCGTCTTCGCCACCTTGAGCCAATCCCGGCTCGGGGTCTGCTCCTGGGTGGTGATGATCTCCACGGTGTCGCCGTTCCGCAGGATGTACTTGAAGGGGACGAGGCGCCCGTTCACCCGCGCGCCGGAGCAGTGCTGTCCGATGTCGGAATGGATGCGGTAGGCGAAGTCGATGATCGTGGCGCCCTTGGGGAAGCTGTGGAGGTCGCCCCCGGGCGTGAAGACGTACACTTCGTCGGGGAACAGGTCCTCCTTGATGCTGTGCAGGAACTCCTGGGGGTCGGAAAGGTTCTGCTGCCATTCGAGGAGCTGCCGCAGCCACGTGAACCGCTGTATGTCGGTCACCTGCAGGTCCTGGCCCTTCTTGTAGCCCCAGTGGGAGGCGATGCCCTCCTCGGCCACGCGGTGCATGTCCTGGGTACGGATCTGAATCTCGATCCGCTGCGCGTTGGGGCCGATGACCGTGGTGTGCAGCGACTGGTACATGTTGGCCTTGGGAAGCGCGATGTAGTCCTTGAACCGGCCCGGTACCGGCCGCCACTTGGAGTGGACCACGCCCAGGGCCTCGTAACACTCGCGCTGGGTGTCGACCAGCACCCGGAACCCCACGAGGTCGTACACCTGGCTGAAGTCCAGGCTCTGGTTCTCCATCTTGCGGAAGATGCTGAAAAAGTGCTTGGGCCGTCCGCTCACCTCGCCGTCGATGCCCTCTTCGGCAAGGGCCTTGCTCATCCGCGATATGACGTCGTTGGTGTATTTCTCCCGGTATTTTTTCTTCTGCGCCACGTTGTGCTTCAACTCGGCGTAGACCTCCGGGCGCAGGTACTTGAGCGCCAGGTCCTCGAGCTCGCTCTTGATCCAGTAAATCCCCAGGCGGTGCGCGATGGGCGCATAGATGTCCAGCGTTTCCTGGGCGATGCGCCGCTGCTTGTCGTCGGGGAGGTACTGCAGCGTGCGCATGTTGTGGGTACGGTCGGCCAGCTTGATGAGGACCACGCGGATGTCCTTGGCCATGGCCAGGATCATCTTGCGGAAGTTCTCGGCCTGTTTTTCCTCGCGGCTGTTGAAGTTGACCTGGCTCAGCTTGGTGACGCCGTCCACCAGCGCGGCGACCTCCGGGCCGAACTGCTCCTCGATCTGCGGCAGGGTGGCCAGGGTATCCTCGACGGTATCGTGCAGCATGCCGCCGATGATGCTGGAAAGATCCAGCTTCAGGTCCGCCAGTATTCCCGCCACGGCAACGGGATGCGTCACGTAGGGTTCCCCGGACAGGCGCTTCTGGCCCTCGTGCACCTTCGCGGTGAAGCGGTACGCCTCGCGCAGCGGCTCCACGTCCACCGCGGGCTGGTACTGCAACACCCTTTCGACCAGCTCGCCGGCGGGGCCCTGGCCGGCCGCGCCACGGGCACGGCGGCGGGGCCTTACCCCGGCTTCCGTTTCGGAATGAACCTGCAAACCTTCACCCTTTCGGCCGCGATGATGGCGGCCAGCCGCGCTACCGCATCGTCGACGTCGCGGTTCACGATGAAATAATCATACCCTTCTATTTCCTGAATTTCATGCCGCGCCCGCTGCCAGCGCTGGTGGATGGTCTTGCGCGCGTCCGTGCCTCGCGCCGCCAGCCGGCGGCGCAACTCGTCCAGCGACGGCGGCAGGACGAAGATGGCGACGGCGCCTTGAAAATGCCGCTTGATCTGGCGCGCTCCCTGCACGTCGATGTCCAGCAGCACGTCCTGTCCCTTTCGGAGCCGGCTTTCCAGCATGCGCCGCGGCGTGCCGTAGAGGCTTCCGTGCACCTCGGCCCACTCCGCGAACTCATCCGCGTCAAGCATCCGCCTGAACGCCCGCTCCGACACGAAGTGGTAGTCCTCGCCCGGGGTCTCGCCGGTGCGTGGCGCACGGGTGGTGCAGGACACCGACAGGCACATCTCGGGGTGGACGTCCAACACCCGCCGCGTCAACGTCGTCTTGCCCGCGCCCGACGGCGCCGACACGATGAAGACGGTGCCCGGACGGCGCTTGATGAAGCTGCGGATCGAGACCGTCATTCCACGTTCTGCACCTGCTCGCGGATCTTCTCCACGCCTTCCTTCCCCACCAGCACCAGCCGCACGACTTCGAGTTGCGGCGCCTTGGCGCCGATGGTGGTCATCTCGCGCTGGATCTCCTGCAGCAGAAAGTCGATCTTCTTCCCCACCGGCTCGGGGTCCCGCATCAGGCCGGCGAGCATCTCCACGTGGCTGCGGAGCCGTACCACTTCCTCGTTGATGCTGCCCTTGAACGCGCTGCTGCCGGCCTCGCCCGCCGGGTTGGCCGCGGCGTTCTGCTCCTGGAGGCGCTGGTCGATGGACGCCGCGCATTTCCCGAGCCGCCGGGCCGTGTCGTTGAGCCGGCGCGCCTCCGCGGTCATGTCGCGTTTCAGGTTGCGCCCTTCCCGGTCGCGCGACCGCGTGAGCGCCTTCAGGGCCGCGTCCAGCGCTCGCAACGCAAGCCGCCGCTCGCTCGCTTCGATCTCTTCCGGTTCCTTGAACTGGAAAAGGTCCGGCAGGCGCGGCACCAACTGGAGGTCGACGTCGCCCTGGAGTTTGAAACGTTGCTTGATGCGCCGGAGCGCCGCGCAGTACTGCTCCATCAGCGCATCGTCCACCTCCACGCGGTAGCCGCGCCCCTTGATGGGCGTCCGGTCCACGTAGATGTCGGCGCGGCCCCGGTAGATCTTCGCGCGCGCCTGTTCCCGCAACTCGTCCTCGAGGCTCAGGTAGAGTTTCGGCACGCGCAGGTGGATGTCCGCGTGGCGGTGGTTGACACTGCGGATCTGTACGGAGACCTTGACCCGCCTGTCCTGGAGGATGGCCTGGCCAAAGCCGGTCATGCTTCTCATGCGTCCTCTCGTATCGCCACGCGTGCCGCAATGCGTCGGTTACGGTTTTTGCATCGCCTGGAGCGACTGCTCTAGCTGGCGCAGCGCGTCGCCGAAGCCGGCCCAGTCGCCGGCGCGCAGGCGTTCCATCGAGCGCCGGTAGTGCTCCAGCGCCTGGGCCTCGGGACCACTGCCCTGCTCCGCCGCCGCGGCGGTCGTGACCGCCGGGGCGGGGGTCGCGCCATCCACCGTCACCGTGGACCCGAACAGCTCGCGCAACGCGTCCTCCAGGTTCTCGCGCATGGCGATGCGGTTGCCGAACACCGCCACCACCCGCTTGAGCTCGGGCAGCGATCCCTGCTCCGCCGCCAGGTACAGCGACTGCACGTACAACAGCGAGTCCTGGATGGGGATGGCCAGCAGGCTGCCGCGGATGACCTCGGAGCCCCGCTGGCCCCACAGGCTCAACTGCTGCGAGATGAAGGCGTCCTGGTCGATGCGGGCGTCGACCTGCTTGGGACCGTAGACCAGCCGGGCCTTGGGGAAGTTGAGGGCCAGGAGCTTGCCGTAGTGGGTGCCGTCGCTGCGCGCCGCCAGCCACGCACGCATGTTGTCGCGGTTGTTGGGGGTGAAGGGCAGCAGCAGCACGAACTCCTCGTTCTCCTCCCCGGGCAGGCGCATGATGGTGTAGTACGGCTCCATCTGGCTCTCTTCCTCGTCCACCGTGCGGATGGGGATGCTCAGCAGGTCCTCCTTGTTGTAGAAGACCTGCGGGTCCTGCATGTGGTAGGTGGCGTACATCTGCGCCTGCACCTTGAAGAAGTCCTGCGGATAGCGGACGTGGGTGCGCAGCGCGTCCGGCATGGCCGTCATCGGCTTGAACAGGCCCGGAAACCCGCTGGCGTAAGCCTTGACCACGGGGTCGGCGGCGTCGGCGATGTAGAAGTCCACCGAGCCGTTGTAGGCATCCACCACCGTCTTCACCGAGTTGCGCATGTAGTTGCCGATGCCTTCGGTGGGCTCGGAGTACGGGTAGCGGTCGGAGGTGGTGTAGCCGTCGATGATCCAGAAGAGGCTCCCCTCCGGCGTCACCACCAGGTAGGGGTCCGCGTCGAAGTCGAGGAACGGCGCCAGCTTCCGCACCCGGTCGTGAATCCTGCGGTAGTAGAGGATCCGGCTCTCCGGGGTGAGGTCGTTCGACAGCGAGATGCGCAGGGTCGCGAAACGCGCGGAGAACAGGAGCTTGCGCCAGAATGAGCGCAACGGCACGCCGCCCGCGCCCTCGTAGGTCGTGTAGACGTTCTGGTCGCCGGCCGGGTAATCGAGCTCCCGCGCCAGGGTGTTCACGAACACGTAGTCGTTGGCCACCTCGCCGAAGTAGATCCCGGGGCGCGCCACCTCGATGAAGCCGTCGGATACCGGCGGGATGTTCTTGACGAAAAACTCCGGCAACCCCTCCTGGCTGATCTGGTTCACCGGGCTGAAGACGACGCCGTAGCCGTGGGTGTAGACCAGGTGCTCGTTGATCCAGATGCGGCTCGGGAGCTGCTCGTGGGACAGTTCCCGTGCCGACAGCATCACCTGACGGTAGTCTCCGTTGATCTTGTAGCGGTCGGTGTCCACGTCCACGAACTCGTAGTAGGTGCGGATCTGCTGGAGCTGCGCGTAGGTGGAAAGCAGCGGCTGATAGTTCCACAGTCGGATGTTCTCGACGGTGGCATCGTTCTGCTGCAGGTCTTCCGCCGTCAGCACTTCGTTCACCGGGAATTCCTGGGCTTCCACCCGGTCGAGGCCGTAGGCATGCCGGGTCGAGCGGATGTTGCGTTCGATGTAGGGCGTCTCCGCCACCAACTCGTTGGGGACGACATGGAACTGCTGCAGGAACGACGGATAGGCGTACATCCCGATGGCGTGCACCGCCGCCAGGGCGCCGAGACCGATGAACAGGAGCCGCAACCCCGGCCGGCGCATCTGCACCAGGCACAGCACCGAGACCAGCGCCGCCACCACCGCGAGCACGCGCAGCGCCGGAAGGCGGGCGTGAATGTCCGTGTAGCCGGCGCCGAACACCACGCCGTTGTGCGAGTAGAGGAGCTTGTAGGCGTCGAGCAGGTAGCCGCCGCACTGGACCAGCAACAACAGGGCCAGCAGCACCGACAGATGCATCTTGGCGGCACGGTGCACCGACAGGCCGTTCTCCGAGTACTGGACTCCGCCGTACAGGAGATAGACAAAGGCCGTGGCCACCAGGACCACGCCCAGGGCCACCAGGAACCAGCGGTAGAGCGCATCCAGGGCCGGGAGCTGGAACAGGTAGAAGCCGATGTCCTTGTCCAGCAGCGGGTCCTGCATGCCGAACGGAAGCCCGTTGAAGTAAAGCAGCACGGACTCCCAGTGCATGGCCGCTTGGGGCGCGGCCAGGAACCCCAACACCAGCGCCACCGGCAGCAGCAACCGGCGGATGAGCGGATCCAGCTCCTCGAAGCCCGGCACCTCGGGGTTGCTGGTCTGGAGCGGCACCACCCCTTCGCGCCGGCGCGCCGCGAGCTTGATGTTGAAGTAGAAGAGCGAGAAGAACAGGACCGCCGAGATCACCCCCAGCAACACCTTGATCCACAGCGTCTTGGTGAACACCCCGGAGTAGCCGATCTCACGGAACCAGAGGAAGTCCGTGTAGAGGTAGACGGCCTCGCCCACGAGCGAGAACAGGATAAACGCGCCCAGCGCGATCAAACCGATGGATCTTCGCATGGAATCCTCTCAGCGCCTAGAAGGCGCCCTTGTAGGAATATTCGATCTCGGCGCCGGTGATGAACTCCAGCAGTGCCGCCCTGCCCCCTTCGGTGGCGCGCCGGGCGCGCACGATGGCGGGACCCACCGCGGCGGGATCCTCCACGCGCTCGGCCCATCCGCCCATGGCGCGAGCCATGTCCGCATAGTTCCCGCCCAGGTCGCGGCTGCCGTAGCGCTCGTGCGACACCGTCATGTGGCGCGTCTCCACCGCCATGGTGGAGTTGTTGAGCACGATGGTCAGGATTGGAAGCTCCGAGCGCACCGCGGTCTCGAAGTCGAGCCCGGTCATGCCGAAGGCGGCATCGCCCATGAAGTTCACCACGAACTTGTCCGGCGCCGCCAGCTTGGCGCCGAGATTCAGTCCCAGGCCGGTGCCCAGGCCGTGGGACTTGCCCCACCCGAGGTACGACCGCGGCCCGGCCGAACGGTAGAACGGCATGATCTGGTCCCTCGGACTGCCGGAATCATGGGTGACAATGGCCTCGGCCGGGTCCACCGCCTTCATGAACTCGGCGATGACCCGGTACGGGTTGATGGGCACCTCGTCGGAAGTGAGCTTCTCGTCCCACGCCTCGAGCCACGCGGCGCGCAGCTCGGCGATGGCGCGGGCGGGGGAACGGTCCTCCCTGGAGCGCCCGTTCAACAGGTCCTGCGCCGCTTCGACGAACTGGCGCAGCACGAGCCGCGCGTCGCCGATGACCGGGTACTCGACGTCGTAGTTCTTGCCCACGTCGATGGGATCGTCGGTGACCTGGATGAAGGTCTTGTCCGCCGGGATGGGCGTGGTCATGGGATGCCGGGTGAGGCTCGTTCCCGCCGCCAGCACCACGTCGGCCTGCGAGAGGAAGTGGTACACCGGCAGGTTCATGACGCCGGAAGCGCTGCCCAGCGCCAGCGGGTGGGACTCGGGGAACGCGCTCTTGCCGCCCATGGTGGTCACCACGGGCACGCGGGTGAGTTCCGCCAGCTCCAGCAGCTCGGGCGCGGCCTCGGCGTAGAGCACCCCCTGGCCGGCGAGGATCACGGGGTCCCGTGCTTCCAGCAGCGCCTTCGCCGCCGCCGTGACGTCGCGCGGGTCCGCCTGCGACACCGCCGCCTTCACCGGGCGGTAGCGCTCGACCACCGCCGCGTCGATCTCTTCCCCGGCCACGTCCGCGGGGATCTCCACCATCACCGGGCCGGGACGCCCCATCCTGAGCCGGGCGAACGCCCGTCTCATGGTGTCCACCACCCGGTCGGCGGTGGTGACCTGCTCCACGAACTTGGTGACCGGCGCGTAGTTTCTCAGGGAGCTGAACTGGGGAAAGACGCCGTCCCGTTCGCGCGTGTGCCCCAGGGGCAGCAGCAGCATCGGCACGGCGTCCGAGAAGGCCGTGGCCACGCCCGCGTAGGCGTTCTCCGCCCCGGGCCCGAACTGCATGGCGAACACGCCCGGCGGCGTGCCGTTGTTGACCCGGCTGTACCCGTCCGCGATCCCCACCCCCACACGCTCCTGGCGGCAGATGACCGGACGGATGCCCACCGCGGCCGCCGCTTCGATCAGGGTCGAGGTGGGAAAGGCGCTCAGGTAGCGCACTCCCTCGCGCTTCAGGATCCGCGCGATCACGTCCACTGTTCTCATGGTGTCGACTGCTCCCTCCTGACGCTTCCGGGCAGGTTCATGCGTTTCCGGGCAGCGGCAAGGCAAAGTCCCGGCAAAGCGCGTCCCACGTGCCCAGCTCGGCCAGAGTGCGCAGGGTCGCCAACGTCGGCGGGATGATGGCCATGCGTCCCCGCTCGGCCCGTTGCAGCCCCTCCACCGGGGTGATCCACAGGCTTTCCGTCACCTCTTCCGAAACTTCCAGCGGCGTCTGCCCCTCCGGCAGGGCGGCCAGGAAAAAGCGAGTGTCGAAGCGCATGGCGTAACGCTCGGGCGTGGTGCGGTGATAGAAATAGACCAGCTTGCCGACGTCGCAGCAAAGCCCCTCGGACGCCAGCAGGTCCGGGAAGCTCACCTCCCGGCCCAGCAGCGCCGTGCGCCTTGCCACCACGCGTTCCCAGGTCCGCGGGGCGACCGCCGCGCCGTTCTCCCGCGTCACGCACAGCAGCACCCCCACTTCCTCGTAAAGCTCGCGTATGGCCGCCACCCAATGGCCCATGGCATCCTCGGCGCTCAGATCGTCGCCAAGCCGCGTGCGGGCGTCCGCGGGCGAGAGCCCGCGACACATCTCCAGCATCGCCGGCGACGCATCCGCCCCCTTGACGGCGCCTCCCGGAAACACGAAGAAGCCCCCGAGGAAGCGCATCTCCTGCGGCCGTCTCGTCATGAAGATCTCGAACGCGCCTGCCTGCGCCGGACGCACGAGCACAAGCGTGGAGGCTTTCCTGGGAACGGACGGGACCGGCATTTCCTGCATTTGTCCTCGGGTGCAACCGGTGGCCGGCGGCAACTTCGGCGTCACTGCGCGCGAAGCTTGGCCAGCAGGCTCGCATAGGAACTCCGGTTGATCACGCGGTTGAACTGGGCGCGATAGTTGTTGACCAGGCTGATGTCCTGGATGACGACGTCATAGATGAGCCATTTGCCGGCGGCCTCCACGCGATGCAGGCGGTAGTCGATGTCAAACCTGCGTCCCTCCCGGTCCACGATCCGCGTATCGACTTGTGCATAACGGCCGTCGACTTCCTCGCCGGTGAAGTGCAGGCGCTGAGCCCGGTAGGCGGCGATGCGGCTCGTATAGGTCTTCTCCAACAGGGCGCCGAAGAGCCGGGTGAATTCTTCCCGCTCATCCGGTGTCCGCCGGCGCCAGTGCGAGCCCAGCGAACGCCGGGCCATCTCGGGGAAGTCGAAGAGCGGCAGGAAAACCGCCCTGACTCCTTCGACCCTGGCGTCTTCCTGAAGGCCGGGGTCGCCGAGGATCGCGAGGCCGGCGCGCAACGCCTGCTCGACCTCGCTTCTGGGACCCCCCTCCGCCCACGCGGCCGACACCAGGCAACACGCCACCACCAGCAAACTGCACAGCCACGAGCGTCCGGAGCTCATGCATGCGCCTCGCATATCCGCAAATGTCTGCTCCATGACACCCTGACCCACCCAATCTAAGCAATAATCTCCGGGAAGCCAAATCAGTGTCCTGTGTCACAAGGAGCGGGCCGCGGGTCCCGGACGGAGGGGCAGGCCCCGTGAATCAGGCCAGCCGGACCATCTTGGAGAAATCGTATACGGCGGGGACGTCGCCCTCGAACTCCCATTCCACGCGGGACGCGTCGGCCCCCTCGCCCATGTGCCGCTCCAGGAAGCGCAACAACAAGACCCAGGCATCCTCGGCCGCTTCCGGCCGGTAGCGCCCCGGCATGGTGTCGTTGAGCCAGCCGTGAGGCGCGTCTCGGAAGATGCGGATGTTGTAAGTCTTCCAGGCGTCCTCCAGGGCGCGCCGGAAACGGCGCACGTCATCCACCGAGATGATGTGGTCGTTGTCGCCGAACACCCCCAGCACCGGGCAGGACAGGCGCTGGATGAACTCCCCCACCGAGGTGGGGCGCTCCTCGTGGGGCTCCCAGTCCCGCTGGTAGATGCCGCCGTAGAACACCACCGCGCAGCGCAGGTCGTCCCGGTGGGCCGCCGCCAGCAGGGGCTGGCGTCCCGTCTGGCACACGCCCATCACCGCGAGGCGCCCGCCGTCGACGTCGTCGAGACCGCGCAGGTAGCGGACGCACTCGTCCAGGTCCGTGAGCGCTTCGTCGTCCCGGATGCCGACACCGATGTCGCCGCGCGCCAAGGCTTCCCGGTCGCCGGTGAAACGGGAGAACATGTCGGGCGCCAGGGCCACGTAGCCGTTCCGTGCCAGTCGCTCGGCGATGTCCGTGGTGTGCTGGACGACCCCGTAGCGCTCATGGAGCTGGATCACGGCAGGATGGCGGCCGCCTTCCGCGGGTCTCGCCAGATAGCCCTTCTTGCCCGGAGCGAACTCGACCTCGGATATCATGTGCGGTCCTCCTGTCTGCGCCGCGCCTCGGCGGGAGCGCCGACTGTATTCGTCATTCCCGCGAAAGCGGGAATCCAGGGGTGGCGAGGGGCGAGACGTACATGCTCCCAGCCTCCCCCAGCCTGGATTCCCGCTTTCGCGGGAATGACGTCTCAGGGTTCCGAGGCGTTGGTGCTGCCCCTCCATGTGATTTCCAAACGTAACAGATGAGGTGTGATGAAGCGATTGAAGTGACGGGCCTGTTGCCGCGTGGATTTGCGGACCACTGCGTTGGATTGTACGCTGCCGGTGTACGCTTGTCTCGAATCGCCCATGCCACGCATCACCGGAATCGAAGCGCGTCCCCTGGACGTGGCGCTGAAGGCGCCCTTCACCATCTCCGGCGCGCGCCTGGACAGGGTTTCCAACGTCGCCGTGCGACTGGACCTCGCGGGCGGCGTGAGCGGATGGGGGGAGATTCCGACCCTGCCCACGGTCACGCCGGAAGATCAGGCCGCGGCGCTGGCGGCGGCACGCCGGGCCGGGGCGGAATGGACCGGCAAGGAGGCCCTGCGCTGGCGTCCGCTCCTCGCCGCCCTCTCCGCCGCCCTGCCCGGCGCCCCCACGGTCCGGGCCGGCCTGGAAATGGCGCTGTTCGACGCCCTGGCGCGGAGCCAAGGCATTGCGCTCTTCGAATACTTCGGCGGCGCGTCGGCATCCCTGGAGACCGACATCACCATTCCCATCTGTGAACCGGCGGAGGCAGAGACGCTCGCCACGGAATATCGCGCCCGCGGGTTCACCGCGCTGAAGACCAAGGTCGGCGGCGACGTCGACGGGGACATCGCGCGCGTCCGGGCCATCCGCGCGGGTCATCCGGAGTGCCGTCTCATCCTCGACGCCAACGAAGGCTACGACGCGGCGCAGGCACTGGCCGTGCTGGGCACGTTGCGCCGCCTGGGGCTGGAGCCCGCCCTGCTGGAGCAGCCCGTGCCGCGAGAAGATCGGGACGGCCAGGCGCGCCTGGCGCGCGAGGCGGGCGTGCCGGTGGCGGCGGACGAGTCCTGCCGCTCCGCCGGCGACGCCGCGCGCATCGCCCGCGACGGCCTCGCGCAGGTGATCAACGTCAAGCTCGCCAAGTGCGGCGTGGCCCAGGCGCTGGAGATCATCGCCATCGCCCGCGCCTCCGGCCTCGGGCTCATGATCGGCGGCATGGTGGAGACGCGGCTGGCCATGGGCTTCAGCGTCCATCTGGCGGCCGGCACCGGCGCCTTCCAATGGATCGACCTCGACACGCCCCTGCTGCTGGCGGAGGACCCGGTGCGCGGCGGCTACACCGTGGACGGACCGCGCTATGAACTGGGGCATATCACCGCGGGCCACGGCGGGGAGTTGGCGGCACGGTGAAGTTCCGGCCCGCCATCATCGTGCACGGCGGCGCCGGGCGCGGTTCGGGCGCGCAGCAGCGCGACCGTCTCGCCGGTTGCCTGGCGGCGGCCCGGACCGGCTGGACGGCGGTGCGCCAAGGGTGCTCGTCGCTGGACGCGGTGGAGGAGGCCGTGGCGGTGCTCGAGGACGATCCGGTGTTCAATGCCGGCACCGGTTCAGCGTTGAACGCGGCAGGAGAAGTGGAGATGGATGCCGCGCTCATGCGCGACACCCTCGCGGCCGGGGCCGTAGCCGCGGTCTCGGGCATCCGCAACCCCATCCGGCTTGCGCGGAAAGTGCTCGACGACGGCCGTCATGTGATGCTGGCGGGCCAGGGCGCCCGCGACTTCGCACGCCGGGCGGGCATCGAGCTGGTGCCGGGCGGCACCCTGGTCACCCAGGCCCAGCGCAAACGCTGGAACGCAGGCCACGGCACGGTGGGCTGCGTTGCCGTCGATGCCCGCGGCCGCCTCGCCGCAGGCACGTCCACCGGCGGCACCCTGGGCAAGCTCCCCGGCCGTGTCGGGGACTCGCCGCTCATCGGTTGCGGCACCTACGCCGACGCCGTCGGCGCCGCCTCGTGCACGGGCCAGGGCGAAGCCATCATCAAGGTCTTGATGGCCAAGACCGCGGTGGACCTCCTGGCCGCCGGGCTGACGCCCGCGACCGCGGCGAAGCGGGCGGTGGAACTGTTGGAGCGCCAGACCGGCGCCGAAGCCGGCCTCATCCTGGTGGATCGTTACGGCGCTGTCGGCTTCGCCCACAACGCGGAGGAGATGCCGGTGTGCGTCCTCACTCCGGAGGGACAGACCGCAACGGTGTACGGGTCAGGCCCAGATTCCGAAGCCGGGTCTTGAGGTACTCGGGCGGCATCGGCGAGTGGAGAATCTCGCGCACATCGGCGCCTGCCGTGCCGGGTTCCTCCGCTCGCGCCAGCAAGGCGTCCAGCGCCACCTGCTCCTCCGCCCATTCACGCAAGGGGTAAAGCGTGTCGAGCGCCGCCAGGCGCAGCTCGTAGGGCTCCCGGTACGCGCCCGTGGCTTCGATGAACTCCCGCACGGCCGGCGCGACCGCGTTGCCGGCCGGCTCCCCGCCCTCCACTCCGCGCCGTACGGCGCTGGAGGACTGGTTTCGGAGGTGCGGCGGCAGGGTCAGCGGTTGCACCCGGTCCCTGTAGGAAGCGTTTTCAGGCCGGTCCAGCAGCGCGCGCAACGCCTCGTCGCCCCATTCCTCCCGGTTGGCGGCGATCAGCCGCACGTGCGCGAACAGCGTGTCCAGGGCGGCGCCGCGGTCTTCGTAGTACCTGGCGTCGAAGATCTGCAGCACCTTGTCCATGCCCACGATGAACCGCAAGTCCGCATCATCGCCGAAACACGCGCGGCACGCGGGCGCCTGATCGGAGTAGAGGCCGCGGTTGGTCACCACGGCCGCGGCCCAGGGGTCGTCCGCGGTCAACAGTGACAGCAGCAAGAGCCGGTCCTCGCGGCACAGCCCTTCCACGCGTTCCTTGTCGACGATGACGCTGCTGAGGGAGAAGGCGACGGTATCGAGATCAAACCGCCGCCGGGCCTCCCTGGCCAGTTCCAGGTGGGCGAGCGTAGGCGGGTTGAAGGAGCCCGGCAATACGCCCACACGACCGCCGCGGACAGGCTCCGGGCCGTGCACCACGACGGCCTCGGGCGCATCCGCGGCCTCGACCCGGTCCAGCGCCTCACGGTAGCCGAAGAGGCGCTTCAGATCGCAGAAGTCGTGGGGCGACGAACTCTCCTACTTCCAGATGTGGGGACTCTCTTCCTCGGGGAAGTAGGCGCCGCAGAAGGGACAGTGGAACTCCATGCCGGAGCCCAGCATGTGCGGGTTCACCACGAACTTTCCACTGCATTTCGGACAAGTGACTTCGACTGCCTGACCCATGAGTAATTCCTTTCGTCCTGAATGATTCCGCGGGTTGCTCTACACGGTCGCCGGATCGGTCCGTCTCCCTACGACCAGTAGGTGGTCCGGTCGATGGGAATGTGCGACAGGATCTCGCCCGGAATGAAGTCCTCGACCTTGACCCGCTCCATGGCCTCGTCCGGCACCTTCGACACCGGCGAGAAGGGCCGGTCCAGCGGCCGCGTGGCGTCGACGATCATGCCGGAGGTCTTGATCTCGTCCACCAGCGACGGATCCAGGAAGTTGCCGCGGAAGAGCGGCTGCAGGATCGACACCTGGCGGTGCGGCTGCACGCGCGTGGCCAGCGCCCACAGGATGTCCGTGGGATTGTACACGTTGATGTCGTCGTCGAAGACGAAGACGTTCTTGGTGTGGTCGAAGGTGAGCGCCGCGGCCGCCGCCCGGCCGGGATCGCCTTCGGACAGCTTCTTCATGGCGATGAAGACGTTGTAGTGGGCATGGCGGCCCATCTTGCATACCGCGGTCACGCCGGGCACGGCTTCGCGGCAACGCCGGAGGTAGGCGCCCTCCCGCGGCAGGTCCATCCACGGCTTGTCGCCTTCCGGGGTGATGATGGACTGGAACATGGCGCCCTTGCGCCAGTTCATGGCCGTGACCTTGTACTCCACGCAGGTCGTGTATCGCTGCGGCCCGAGATAGCCCGGGGCCTCGCCGAAGGGACCCTCCACCACTCGCTTGTTGGGTTGCAGCAGGCCCTCGATGACCACCTCGGCGTCGGCCGGGATGAGGAAGTTGTCGCCCCAGGTGGACGACGGCGTGAGCCGCAGGGGCTCCTGCATGTAGCCGCCGATGATGTCGAACTCGCTCACCTCGAACGCGCCGCTGTAGCACGCGCCCATGTGGTAGGCCGGGTGATGCCCCAGCACGGTGGCCACGGGACACTCCATGTTGTTGTCCTCGTAGTCCTTGAAGATCTTCCACAGGTGGCGCGGCGAGGCGTAGAGCGCCGTGCTCTGGGGCGACTTGACCTCCATGCGGTGGTACGAGCAGTTGTAGATGCCGGAGGTGCGCTCCTTGGTGACGGTGGACATGACGATGTAGGGGCCGCCGTCCATGTAGTGATGGCGCATCACCGGGATCTGGTAGATGTCCACGTCCTTGCCGGTCTGGACGTTCTGCATCACCGGCGCCTGGTCCCGTTCGATGACCACCGGCTCGATGCGGTGCTCCTCGCGCTCCAGGCATATGTCGGTCATCACCTCCCGGCTCGTGTTCTTATCCAGCCCAAGAGCCACCTGGGTCTTGCCCTGGGAGATCTCGCAGTTCATGGTCAGCTTGATGTCGGACGGCTGGCCGTGAAGGTTCAGCGGGTTGTCGAAGACCAGGATGGGGAACTTCCTCAACTCATCCAGGTGCTTGATGAGCGCGCTCACGTCGTAGTGGGCCGGGTCCACCTGCTTGGTCACGTGGACCACCTCGTTGGGAATCTCCCGCTGGCAGTCTTCCAGAAACGATCCCAGGCTCTTGGGCATGTGTCACCTCTCTCGCGATGTGTTGGATACTCTGGCTTGGATTTTCCGAAGATTCTGCTCTTCGAAGACTACTGCGCTTCGAAGTTTTGGGTTTTTAGCCGAAGCCCCCGAGGTTGTCAAACCGCGCCCGAGCCGGATTAGCGGTTGACAGGCGGAGCCTACCCGCAATAGAGAAGTGTCATGTCCGGGACACCGGACCAACTCAGGAAGGAGCATGCAATGAACCGACGTTCCGCAACTTTCGCAGCCGCAATCGTTACCCTGTGCCTCGCCTTCGGAACCGTGACCGCGGGGGCCGCCGACGTCTCCTTCAAGGGGAAGACCGTCGCCATCCTGATCCCCTACTCCGTGGGCGGCGCCGCCGACATCATGGCGCGCCAGATGCTTCCGTTCATCGGCAAGCAGATCCCCGGAAACCCCACCACCATCATCAAGAACATGCCCGGCGGCGGGGGCATCGTGGGCGAGAACTGGGTGTACAACTCGGCGCCCGCCGATGGCACCGTCATCGGCCAGTTCTCCACCTCGGTGACCGACACCATCTTCAAGCCCGACAAGGTCAAGTTCGAGCTCGCCAAGCTCCAGTGGCTGGGGGGCGTGCGCGAAACCACCGTCACCTTCGTCAGCAAGGACTTGGGCATCACCAAGGGCACCGAGCTGGGCGGCGTCAAGAAGAAGCTCTTCTTCGGCACCACCTCGATCCAGAGCCCGCGGTCGATGATCCCGCGGCTGCTCCTGAAGATCCTGGGCAAGGACCACAAGCTGGTGACCGGATACGGCAGCAGCGGCGACATGCGCGCGGCCATCCGCCGGGGCGAGCTGAACATGACCAACGACAGCCAGAGCGGCTACTTCGCCGCGGTGCTGCCGATGGTCGAGGAAGGCGCGGTGGTGCCCATTGCCCAGGAAGGCACCGTCCAGGACGGCAAGATCATCCGCGACCCTCGGCTGCCGGACCTGCCGACCTACTACGAGATCGTCCTGGAGCTGAAGGGCGAGTCCATCAGGAAGGACCCCAACTACCGGGCCATGGAACTCCTGGCCTACCTCGGCGGCGTCCGCCGTGGCTGGATCTACGCGGCGCGGGTCCCCAGGAACGTCTTCAACACCATGGCGGCAAGCTTCGACAAGTTCCTGAAGGACAAGGAGATGGTCGCCCACTTCAAGAAGGCCATCGGCTTCCAGTTGGTGTCGCTGAACGCGCCCGCGGCCCAGGCCATCATCGACAAGGTCGTGGAGATCCAGAAGCGCGACCCGGAAGCCCTGGAGATCCTGAAGGCCATGGCCAAGAAGCCCTGAACCGGGTCGCGGCCTTCGCCCGGGTGCTGCCCGCCCCGCAGGGGTTTCTCGTTGCCGGCAAGGAGCGATCACCCTTAGGGGCGGGTATCACCGGATCCCCTTATCGTGAACCTCAAACGTAGCCTGGGCTGGCTCGTCTTTCTAGCGGTCCTCGCGGTCTGGATCTTCCTGGCCCAGGGCATGGCCGGAAAGATTGGCGCGGCCTCGCTGGAAGGGTTGGTCCGTGTCTTCTCCTGGCCCGCCTTCGGCTACCTGCTGCTGGGCAACCTCATCGGATTCGCCGTGGGCATGCTGCCGGGCCTAGGCGGGCCCGTCACCATGGCCCTCATGCTCGGCTTCGCGTTCCAGCTCAAGATGGACGCGGTGGAGGCGTTCTCCTTCCTGCTGGGGATGATGGCCGTCACCGCCACCACCGGCGACATCACCTCCATCCTCTTCGGCATCCCCGGCGAAGGGTCCACCGCCTCCACCATCGTCGAAGGCCATCCCATGGCCAAGAAGGGCGAGGCCGGACGGGCCCTGGGCGCCTCGCTCATGAGCTCGCTCATGGGCGCGCTCATCGGCGCCGGCGCCATCGCCGTGGCCATCCCCATCGTGACGCCGCTGGTGCTGGCCATGGGCACGCCGGAGTTCTTCATGCTCACGGTGGCCGGCGTGACCTTCGTGGGCGCGCTGAGCGGCGGCAGCGTGGTGAAGGGACTGGCCGCCGGCGGCCTGGGCTTCATGTTCTCGCTGGTGGGGCTGGACATGCAGACCGCCACCGAGCGCTATACCTTCGGCACCATGTACCTCTGGGGCGGCGGCGAGACCGGCGGCGCCGGCATCGGCCTGGTGCCGGCCACGGTGGGGCTGTTCGCCATCCCCGAGATCATCGACCTCGCCACCAAGGGGGGCAGCATCGCCCAGGCCCACGTGGGCCGTCTCGGCGGCGTGCTCCAGGGGGTCAAGGACGCCTTCCGCCACTGGTGGCTGGTGGCCCGGTGCAGCGCCATGGGCACCTACATCGGCATCATCCCGGGCATGGGCGGGCCGGTGTCCCAGTGGGTGGCGTACGCCCACGCGATGCAGTCCTCGGGCAAGCACGACCGGGTGGGAACCGGCGTCATCGAAGGCGTCGTGGGCCCCGGCGCGGCCAACAACTCGACCCTCGGGGGAGCGCTCATCCCCACCATCGCCTTCGGCATCCCCGGCAACGTCACCACCGCCATCCTGCTGGGGGCGTTCCTGGTCCTGGGTCTCCGTCCCGGCACTTCCATGCTGACCAAAGACCTGGACGTCACCTTCTCGCTGGTGTGGGTCCTGGTGGTGTCCAACGTCATCACGGTGTCGGTCTGTTTCCTGTTCCTGAACCAGTTGGCCCGCCTCACGCGCATCAAGGGAACGCTGCTGATACCGCCGCTGCTGCTGTTCATCTACCTGGGCTCCTACACCCACACCAACAGCTTCGGCGACATCATCGTCACCCTGATCTTTGGCGCCCTGGGCTGGCTCATGGTGGTGTTCGACTGGTCGCGGCCGGCGCTGCTGCTGGGCCTGGTGCTGGGCCGGCTGGCGGACAACTACCTCTGGATCACCTATTCGCGCTACGAGTTCGGTTTCCTCGCGCGTCCGGGGGTGCTGATCATCCTCGGCATCATCGTGATGAGCATCGCCTACCCGCTCATCAAGAACCGCGGGCGCGGGCAGGCGGCGGAGACGGCCCCATGAGCTTCCGCGGACTCTCCATTGCCTTCACCGGCGGACTGTTCCTGATGATGGCCTGGGCCCTGTGGGAGGCTTTCGGCTGGGAGTTGCAGGCCAGCCTCATGGCTTGGCTCATCGGCCTGCCCACGGCGGCACTGTTGGCGGCGCAGCTCGCGCGGGAGCTTGCCGGGCGGTCGGAGAAGGCCGTTGCCGCCGATGAAGACGGGCCGGGCCTCCTCGACGCCTCGCTGGTGGAGCGTGAGGCCGAGCCCCTGGACCCGGCCGAGGAACGGCGCCGCACCGCAGGGATCATCGCCTGGATACTGGGCTTCGCCGCCGCCATCTGGCTGCTGGGCTTTCAGTTCGGCATCGGGCTGGCGGCCCTGCTCTACCTCAAGTGCGCCGGCGAGAAGTGGCTGGCGGTCATCGGCATCACGGTGGCGGTGCTGGCCGGGGTGGTGCTGGTGTTCGACTGCGGCATGCACATCTTCTTCGCCGAAGGCAAGCTCTTCACCTGGAGCGGCGTGAACACGAGCCCGCTCTTCAACGGCTTCTGCTACCAGGTGACGAGTCCGTTCAAGGGGTGAAGGGATGGAACGCCGGCTTAGCCTATAGCGCGTACAGCGCCCGGGCGTTGTCGCTCAGGATCTTGCGCTTCTGCTCCTCGCTGATGGCGCCGTTGCCCTTGAAGATGGTGAAGGCGTCCACCTCGCTGGAAGCGTCGGTGTGGCCGTAGTCGGTGCCGATGACGATGTTGTCGTCGCCCGCGTACTTCAGCACGTAGGGGAAGTCGTCGTCGGTCTGGGCCGACACGTAGACGTTGAAGGCCTTCATGGGGTTGTCGGGGTATTCCGCCGTACCCGACCGGCGGATGGTTTCGTTCACCACCCACGGCACCCACTGGGCCGATGATTCGATGAAACCCCAGCGCAGGTCCGGGAAGACCTTGGGCACCTCGCTCATCATCAGCGTGAAACAGGTGGACACGGTGGGGATGCGGAACACCGGCAGGCCGCCGCCGCTGTCGTAACGCGGGCGGAACTGCGTCGCCAGGCGCGGGCTGGCGTTGGCGATGTGGATACCCATCATCATGTCGAGGCGCATGGCCTCGTCGAAGATCGGGTAGAAGTACGGGTCCACCAGATGCCGGTCGCCCTCGAAGGGGCGCAGGCACACCCCCACCGCACCGTTCTCCTTGCTGAAGCGGATCTGCTCCAGCGATTCGCCGATGGTCATGGCCGGCACCACGCACACCCACCGGAGACGCCCGCCTCCGTCCTTCCACACGTCCGCCATCCAGCGGTTCCAGCTCGCGCACAGAGCGATCTCGACGTCGGCGCGGTCCGTCAACTGCTCGATCCACAGCGTGTTGTAAAGGACCTGGACGTCGATGCCGAGCTTGTCCAGATGGTCGACGCGGAGCTGCACGTCACGCAGCTCGCGCGCCTCCTTGGGCGTCTGCATCTGCCGCCCGGCCTGGGCCGAGACTTCATCGAGCTGCTGCTCGCTCAGCGTGCGGAAACGGAACCCCAGCACCTTCCCGTCCAGCACCCAGTACTGTGTCGTGGAATCCTCGGGAGCGAAGAGCTGAGGGCGGAACTTCTTCTCGGACCCGTCCAGATAGTCCCACGTTTGCTCGGTCTCCACCACGTGGGCGTCCGAGTCCACCACCAGGGTCTTGCCGTTGCCGGACATTTGAATTCTCCTTTCGCGCGAAGCCCGCGGGGCGGCGATCCGCCGCCGGCCGGCCGCTATTCGATGCCGTAGAGGTCCCTGGGATTATCGCTCAGGATCTTCCAGCGCGCCGCGTCGTCCACCGTCGGGTCCGCCTTGAATCGCGTGATGGCGTCCACCTCGCTGGACGTGTCGGTGTGGCCGTAGTCGGTGCCGATGACGATGTTGTCCTCGCCCGCGTACTTCAGCACGTACGGGAAGTCGTCGTCGCACTGGGCGGTGACGTAGACGTTGTACTCCTTGAGCGGATTGTCGGGATAGTCGGCCGTGCCCGAGCGCCGCCGGGCCTCGTTGACGATCCACGGAATCCACTGGGCCGAGGTCTCGATGAACCCCCAGCGCAGCTTGGGAAAGACGCACGGCACCTCGCTCATGATGAGCGAGAGGCACGTCATCACCGTGGGGATGCGGAACGGCGCGAAGCCGCCGGTCTTGTCGTAGCGCGGGCGGAATTGCGCCATGAGTCCCGTGCTGGCGTTGGCGATGTGCACGCCGATGGCCATGTCCAGCGCCGAGGCCTCCTCGAACACGGGATAGAAGTAAGGGTCCACCATGTGACGCTCGCCCTCGAAGGGGCGCATGCACACCGCCACCGCGCCGTGCGCGCGCGCGAAGCGCATCTGCTGCACGGCTTCGTCCAGCGCCATGGCCGGGATCACGCAGGACCACCGAAGCCTTCCCTCCCCCGCCTTCCACACGTCCGCCATCCAGCGGTTCCACGCCAGGCACAGCGCGACCTCGGCGTCGGCCCGGTCGGTCACCCGCTCTATCCACATGGTGTTGTGCATGACCTGCACGTCCACGCCCAGCTCGTCGAGGTGCGCAAGGCGCAGGTCCACGTCGTCCATCTCGCGGGCGGCCTGGGGGGTGGTGAGCCGCCGTCCCGCCTTCTCGGACAGGGCGTCGAGCTGCTGCTCGCTCAGGGTGGCGAAACGCGCCCCGCGGATCTTGCCGTCCATGACCCAGTACTGCATGTCCATGTCCGGCGAACCGAACAGCGCGGGCCTGAACTTCCTGTCGGACCCTTCGAGGTAGTCCCAGGTGCGCTCGGTCTCGAGGACGTGGGCGTCCGCGTCCACCACCATACGGTGTCCGTTCCGTGCCATGATTTGTCTCCCCGGCGGAATTCACCTAGACTCGCAACAGGAATCTTTCTCTACCCCGCACACCAGCACTAGTTAACGAACCCTTGGATTGGGTGTCAAGAAGTTTGCGGGAACGCGTCCCACATGGACGGGACGCCCATACGGCAGCCCCGTGCGAAACATCCTGACCATCTCGCTGATTCTTCTGTCGCTGGCGCTCGTCTCGGTGTTCGTGGTGGGCGCGTCCGGGGCGTGGAACCGGGACTGGCGCACCGCCAGCCGGGAAAGCTCCGGCATCGCGCCGGACCCCGCGCGCACGCCCGAGGCGGTGGTTCAACTCTATGCGGCGCGCGCCTTCAACTGGCGCGGGATCTTCGGCGTGCATACGTGGATCGCCACCAAGGAACCCGGCGCGCCGGCGTACGTCGTCTATCAAGTGGTGGGCTGGCGCCTGTACCGCGGCCTGCCGGTGGTTTCGGTGCGGGAAGACATTCCCGACCGGCTGTGGTTCGACAGCCGGCCTCGGGTACTGGCGGACCTGCGCGGGGCTGTCGCCGAGCGCGCCATCGAGGGTATCCGGAAAGCCGCCGGGAGCTATCCCTATCCCGACGAGTACCGGCTGTGGCCCGGCCCCAACAGCAACACGTTCACGGCCTACGTCGCCCGCAACGTCCCGGAACTGGGCGCCGCGTTACCCTCCAACGCCCTCGGCAAGGATTACCTGGACGGAGGCCGCATTCTCGCGCCCGCGCCGAGCCGCACCGGATGGCAATTCTCGCTCTACGGCGTCCTGGGCGTCACCCTGGCACTCCAGGAAGGGCTGGAGATCAACCTCTTCGGGCTGGTGTTCGGCGTCGACGTGGCGCGGCCCGCGCTCAAGCTTCCGTTCGCCGCGCGCATCGGACTGAGCAGGGACCTGACCGAAGGATGACACCTCAGTTCCTCGCCCTGGTGACTTCGTTCTTCTACGCCGGCTGCTTCCTGGCCACCCGGCGCGGGCTGGTGTACTCCACTCCGGCCACCGCCGCCTATGTGGCGCTGACCGTCAACAGCACCATCCTCTGGACGATCGTCTTTGCCGCCGGCGGTGTCCCCGCCGTTCCCCTGCTGGCCATCCTCTGCTTCATCGTGGGCGGCTGGCTCCAGCTCGGCACGCGCATGTTCGCCTACCACGGCGTCGCCCGCCTCGGCGCCAGCGTCACCAGCACCGTTCAGGCCACCAACCCGCTCTTCGGCACCGCCCTGGCGGTCATCTTCCTGCACGAAACCCTGACACCGTTCATCATCTTCGGCACCGGCTCGGTGGTGTTCGGGATCACCCTGCTCTCATGGAACCCAGGGCAGCAGGCGACCTACAAGCCGTGGGAGCTGATCTTTCCGGTGATCGCCGCCCTCACGGCCGGCGTCAACCACCCCATCCGACGCTACGGCCTCACCCTCGCCAACGAGCCGCTGTTCCTGAGCGCGGTCATGGGCGTGTCCGCCCTGACCCCCATGCTGCTCAACCTCGCCAACCCCAAGGCGCGCCGGAACATCGTGCTCGACCGCCGCGCCATGCCCTATTTCCTGGTCACGGGCATCTTCGAGGCCATCGGAATATGGGCGTTGGTAAAGGCACTGGGTGTGGGCAACGTCGTGGTGGTCGGCCCCATCGTCTGCGTCGCCCCGTTGTGGGTGCTGCTGGGCACCCTGCTCTTCTCCCGCGACATCGAGCAGGTCAATCTCCGCACCGGTGTCGCCACCATCTTCGTCATCGCGGGAATCATCGCCATCTACCTGGCGTAGATTTGTAGTGCTCCACAACCGCCCCTGGATTCCCGCCTCCGCGGGAATAACGATTCGGGGCGTTGGTGGTGCTCCTTGAGGCGACGCTAAAGGGCGACGGGCTGTGCCGGCACCTTCTCCTGGAGCCACGCCGAAAGGTCCGCGAGGCTCCGGGACGTGATCTCGTGCCCCATGTCGTATTCGCGGTAGTCCACCGGTACGTGCAGCTTTTCGAGGAGGGTGATGGAGTGCTTGGCGCGCGCCAGCTCGATCAGTTCGTCGCGCGTGCCGTGCTGCACCAGGGTCTGGAGCGAGTTCACCCCATCGGACACCTCGAGAGCGTCCAGCGTCCCCTCGCGGAGCCACGAGCTGAGCACGCACATGCCGGCGAAACGGTCGGGATCGGACAGCCCCAGGCTGTAGGCCATGCCGCCGCCCTGGCTGAAGCCCAGGAGGACGAGCTTGCCGCCGTCCGCGGCGTAGCGCCGGGTGCACTGGTCCAGGAACGTCCGCAGCCGGTCGCGGGCGGAAAGGAAGGCCGCGGTATCGATCTCGCCTCCCAGGGACATGGGGAACCAGGCGTATCCGGTCATGCCCGGGCCCAGGGCCACCTCCAGCGGCGCCTGCGGACAGATGACCCGGAACGCGCCGCCGCACAGATGCGGCGCCAGCCCCAGGAGGTCCATGGCGTTGGCGCCGCGCCCGTGGAGCGCCAGGATCGTCGGATGCGGCCCCTCGCCTTCGGGCTCGTATACGCAGTGAAGCAATTCCATCGCGGCTCCGCCTTTCACTCCATGACCGCCCGGAGATCCTTGACGTAGTCCTCGAACGCCGCATCCATGGTGTAGCGCGGCTCCCAGCCCAGGTATTGCTTCGCCCTGGAGATGTCCAGCGGCGTGCTGGCCGACACATCCGGGGGCCTTCCGGGGATCACCTCCACCTCCAGCTTGGGAAACTGCCGCTCCACCGTCCCCACCAGCTCGTCGAACGTCGTCAACTGGCCGGAGCCGATGTTGAAGGTGGTCTTCTCCGGCATCGGCACGGTCGTCGCCAAGTCCACGGCGCGCCCCATGTCCTTGGCGTAGACGTACTCGAAGGTCATGGTCTGGGCCTGCGGAATCCGCGCCACCTCCCCGCGAATGCCCGCCTCCAGGAGCATCTGCACCTTCTCGCCGCCACCGGAGCCGCCCCAGAAATGCCCGAGTCCGTACGCGTTGGCCAGCCTCAGCGTCAGCAGCTCGAAACCGTACAGGCGCTGGTACGCCTCGGCCATCAGCTCCTTGGTGGCCTTGGAGTTGCCGTAGCCGGCTCCCGGCCCCCGCGGCATGTCCTCGTGGGTGGGTCGGTCCCCGGCGCGCCGCCGGTCATAGGCGCCGAAGGTGCTGATGAGCACGAAACGCTTCACCCCGGTGAGCCGTGCTGCCTCGAGCACGTTGATGGTCCCCATCACGTTGATCTGCAAGCCGTTGTAGAGCGACTCCACCACTCGCCCGCCGATGAGCCCGGCGGTATGCACCACGGTTTCCGGGCGAAAGCGCAGCATCGCCTCCGTCAGCGCCGGCAGGTCCCGGATGTCCTTCTGCACCACCTCCACGTCCGCCGTCCCGAGCTTCCGGTGCAGGTATTCCGTGCGCGGCATGAAGTCGTAGAAGACCAGCTTCTCGTCGCGCGCCAGCGCACACTGCGCGAACGAGGTGCCCACGAGGCCCACTCCTGTGACTAGTGTCGTTCCCATGATTGCCTGACTCCTTGGTTGGAACAGTGGTTGGGATCTAGCGTCCTCCCGCTTGGCACAGACCCATCCATAACCGACTTGGCCGCCTCCGGCAAACTGGCCCGGCGCCGTCCGGCGCGTGTTGACGCACCGAAACCCGAACCTGTATGGTGGCGCCGTGATCATCGTCGGAACGGTACTGATCGCGTTTCTCTTGACGTCATCCCCGATCATCATGGCCGACCAGACAGACCCGCGGCTCGACACCCTGTTCGCCCGCCTCCACACCACGGACGACGCCCACGACGCCGCGCGGGTCACCAACCTGATCTGGGCCATCTGGCACCAGTCGGACGACGACGACGTCAACGAGCTCATGCGCCGGGGCCTGACGGAGATGTCCGCTCAGGATTACCCGGCGGCGGTGCGGACCTTCGGCGAGATCATCGACATCGACCCCGAATTCGCCGAGGCCTGGAACAAGCGCGCCACCGTCCACTATCTCATGGGCGAGTACGGCGCGTCGGTGAAGGACATCGACCGCACCCTGGAGCTCGAGCCGCGCCACTTCGGCGCCCTCTCCGGGCTCGGCCTCATCATGACCGCCATGGGCAACGACGAGGCCGCCATCGCTGCCTTCGAGGCCACCCTCTCCGTCCACCCCTTCGCCGGCGGCGCGCGCCAGAACCTGGAGACGCTGCGGGAGCGGCAGAAGAAGCGCAGCCTCTAGTGTGGTGTCTGGTTAATTCGCAGCATAATATGCGGAGGATTTTTCGTTG
>JAPPNE010000099.1 GCA_028818775.1 Deltaproteobacteria bacterium
CCGGGCATCAGGCCCGAAACCAGCGCGATGGGCAGCATCAGCAGGATGACCAGCAACGGCCCGAGGGAAAAGAGCTTCTCCGCCGCCTCTATGGAAGCTTCCCACATGTAAACCTCACGAAATTCCGTTCCAGCGGTCCCGAAGTGTCCGGAATGCGAAGTGGTGACTTGCCACGACCGGCGTGCCGTGTCAACTTCCGCGTTCGCATTTCCCCATGTTCCGGGCTACGTCAAGGAACGACGTGGGGCTTCACTCCACCGCGCCGCCCCGTTGCGGTTCGGCCGCACAACGTGCCGGCCTTCTGCCTCGCGAAAATGTCATGATCGCCGAACTCCTCGCCCTGCTCACCGCGTTCTCCTACGCCACGGCCAATGTTTCGGCGCGGTGGGGGCTGCGCTACTCGACTCCCAACACCGCCGTATTGCTGTCCCTCCTGGTGCACGCGATCGGACTGTCGGCCGTGGTCCTCTTCACCCAGGGCATTCCGGCGGTTCCGCCGGCCGCGCTCTATCTGGTCATCGTCACCGGCGTGCTGCAGACGCTGCTGCGCTTCTGCCATTACCTGGCGATATCCAAGGTCGGCGTCTCCCGGGCGGTGACCCTCCGGAACACGTACCCGATGCTCACCGTGTTCATCGGCGTCATGATCCTCGGGGAAGAGACCAACGCGCTCAACCTCCTCGGCGTGGCCTCCATCGTCATCGGCACGGGCCTCACCTCCTGGCGCATGGACGAGCTGGTGCCCGGCTTTCGCCGCTGGTACCTCGTGCTGCCCGCGGCCACGTCGCTCATCACCTCCACCGTGCATCCGATGCGGCGCTACGTCATGACCCTGGCCGACGAGCCGCTCTTCTTCGCGGCCGTGGTGGGCGTGGTGTCGCTGGGCTGCTTCAGCACCTACCTGGCGCTGCCGCTGCCGCGGGAGAAGGTGGTCTGGCACCCCAAGGCGCTGGTGCCGTTGACCCTGTCCGGCGTGTGCGAGACCAGCGCGATCCTGCTGCTGTTCTACGCGCTGGCGGCGGGTCCGGTAGTGGTGGTGTCGCCCATCGCCGCCACGTCGCCGGTGTGGACGGTGATCCTCGCGAGCATCCTTTTGCGGCAAGTTGAACGCACCACACCCGCCGTGGTGGTGGGCACCCTCCTGGTGGTGGCCGGCGCCATCTTCGTGACCCTGGGACGGTACCTGTAGCTCTATACCGTCATTCCCGCTTTCGCGGGAATGACGATCTGGGGGTCGCCGTGGCTGCATTGACCTGCATGGCGGCGCCATTATATTTATCTGCCAAACCCAGGGGGGTCGCCCGCAGCGCGACCCCGAAGGAGGAATTCCATGGCCAAGGCAAAAGTGTTCATCTTCGCTCCCAACGACGAGAAGGGCGAATCCCACAGGAAGCTCGAGGACAACGGCTGCGAGTTGGTGCTGGGCAAGGCCGGCTGGCACAACCCGCTGGGGGACAACGAGGCGGAGATGGTCGGCATGGCGCAGGGGGCGCACGCGCTCGTGGGGACCTCCATCCGCAGCTCTCCCATCACCCAGGCCGTCATGCAGGCCTCCAAGGACCTCCGGGTGGTGGCCAAGTACACCATCGGCGTGGACGACGTGGACGTGGACGCGGCCACGGAGATGGGCATCATGGTTTGCCACGCGCCCACCGAGTCCAACTGGGGCGGCGTCGCCGAGGGCACCATCACCGGCATGCTCACCATGCTCAAGCGCGTGCGCGAGCGCGACCGCCACCTGAAATCCGGCGGCGAGTGGCGCGACCCGGCCCACCAGGGAACCTACGTGGGCTCCCGCGAGATGGACGGCTACCCCGGCATCGTGCTGGGCATCATCGGGCTCGGGCGCATCGGCACCCGCGTGGCCAAGCTCATGAAGCCCTGGGGCATGCGCATGATCGCCTGCGATCCCTACGTGCCCGACGAGAAGTTCGAGGAAGCCGGAGTCGAGAAGGTGGACTTGGCGACGCTTCTGAAGGAGTCCGACGTGGTGACCCTCCATGTGGTCCTCACCAAGGAGACCCGCCACATGATGGGCAAGGAACAGTTCGCGCAGATGAAGAAGGACGCCATCTTCATCAACACCTCCCGCGGCTACTGCGTCAACGAGTCGGAGCTCACCGAGGCGCTGGAAAACGACGTCATCTCGGGCGCGGTCCTCGACGTGTTCGAGGACGAACCCCTGTCCATGGACAGCCCGCTCCGGAAGCTCGGCGATAAGGTGATCATGTCGCCCCACATGGTTTCTTCCAACAAGGGCAGCGGACTCCACCCCGGCGTGGTGTGGGCCACCAGCTCGGTCCTGACCGCCTTGCGCGGCGAGGTGCCCGACAACGTCTACAACAAGGAGGTCATCGAGCAGTGGAAGAGCCGCTTCGGCGGCAAGAGTCTGCTGTGACCCATGTCGGCGCGCTTTCCGACGCGGAACTGCAGGCGCTCCACGCCTACTGGCGAGCCGCTAACTACCTGTCCGTCGGGCAGATCTATCTGCTCGACAACCCCTTGCTGAAGGAGCCGCTGGCCGCTGCCCACATCAAGCCGCGGCTCCTGGGCCACTGGGGCACCACCCCCGGGCTGAACTTCATCTACACGCACCTCAACCGCGTGATCCGGGCGCAGGACCTGAACGTCATCTACGTCGCCGGCCCGGGCCACGGCGGCCCCGGGCTCGTGGCCAACACCTGGCTGGAGGGAACCTACAGCGAGGTCTATCCCGACGTGTCCCGGGACGAGGCAGGGATGCGGCTGCTGTTCAAGCAGTTCTCGTTTCCCGGCGGCATCCCCAGCCACGTGGCCCCCGAGACCCCGGGCTCCATCCACGAGGGAGGCGAGTTGGGCTACGCGGTTTCCCACGCCTACGGCGCGGCCCTGGACAACCCGGACCTGATCGTCGCCTGCGTGGTGGGCGACGGCGAGGCCGAGACCGGCCCGCTGGCGGCGGCTTGGCACTCCAACAAGTTCCTCAATCCCGCGCGGGACGGCGCGGTGCTGCCCATCCTCCATCTGAACGGCTACAAGATCGCGAATCCCACGATCCTTTCGCGCATCGGCCACGACGAGCTGGAGAGCCTGTTCGTGGGCTACGGCTACGAGCCGTACTTTGTGGAGGGCTCGGACCCACCCGAGATGCACCGGCTCATGGCCGAGACTCTGGACGCGGTCACGAGCCGGATCAGCGCCATCCAGCAAGAGGCGCGTGGCGCCGGCGTCACAACCCGTCCGCGCTGGCCCATGATCATCCTGCGTACCCCGAAGGGCTGGACCGGCCCGAAAGAAGTGGACGGGCTCAAGACCGAGGGCTCTTGGCGCTCCCACCAGGTGCCCCTGGCGGAGCTGACGGTCAAGCCGGACCACTTGAGGCTGCTTGAGGAATGGATGAAGAGCTACCACCCGGAGGAGCTTTTCGACGAGGCCGGACGGCTCGTGCCGGAGCTGGCGGCGCTCGCCCCCGAGGGGACGCGGCGCATGGGGGCCAATCCCCATGCCAATGGCGGCCTGTTGCTTCGGGACCTGAAGATGCCGGACTTCCGCGACTACGCCCTGGAGGTGGCGCGGCCCGGCGCTGCCGTGGGAGAGGCGACCCGCGTCATGGGGCGTTTCCTCCGGGACGTCATGGAACGCAACCTGGAGAGCCGGAACTTCCGCGTGTTCGGTCCGGACGAGACCGCGTCCAACCGCCTCGGCGCCGTGTTCGAGGTCACCGACCGCGCCTGGATGGCGGATACCATCCCGGGGGATGACCACCTGTCTCCGGACGGCCGGGTCATGGAGATCCTGAGCGAGCACACCTGCCAGGGCTGGCTGGAAGGATACCTGCTCACCGGGCGGCACGGCATCTTCTCCACCTACGAGGCGTTCGTGCACGTGGTGGATTCCATGTTCAACCAGCACGCCAAGTGGCTCAAGACCACCCGCGGCCACATTCCCTGGCGGCGCCCCATCGCCTCCCTCAACTACCTGCTTTCCTCCCACGTGTGGCGCCAGGACCACAACGGCTTCAGCCACCAGGACCCGGGCTTCATCGACCACGTGGTCAACAAGAAGGCGGACGTCATCCGGGTGTACTTCCCGCCCGACGCCAACACGCTGCTCTCGGTCACGGACCACTGCCTGCGCAGCCGCGACTACGTCAACGTCATCGTCGCGGGCAAGCAGCCCGAGCCCCAGTGGCTGGACATGGACGCGGCGGTCAAGCACTGCAGCGCGGGCATCGGCATCTGGGGATGGGCGAGCACCGACGAGGGCGCCGAGCCGGACGTGGTCATGGCCTGCTGCGGCGACGTCCCCACCATCGAGACCCTGGCGGCGGTGGACCTGTTGCGCGCGCACGTTCCCGACCTGAAGGTCCGGGTGGTGAACGTGGTGGACCTGATGAAGCTGCAGCACGCGGAGGACCACCCCCACGGGCTCGGCGACCGGGAGTTCGACGTACTCTTCACCACCGACCGCCCCGTGATCTTCGCCTATCACGGCTATCCATACCTGATCCATCGCCTCACCTACCGGCGCACCAACCACGGGAACCTTCACGTCCACGGCTACAAGGAGGAAGGCACCACGACCACCCCGTTCGACATGACCGTGCTGAACGAGCTGGACCGCTTCCACCTGGTGGAGGCGGTCGTCGACCGGGTCCCCAGGCTGGGGAACATTGCCGCCTACGCCAAGCAGGCGGTGCGCGACAGGCTCATCGACCACCGGCAGCACATCGCCCGCTACGGCGAGGACCTGCCGGAGATCCGCAACTGGACCTGGTCCCGCTGATGGGAGTGGACCCGGGGAATTCCATACTGTCGCTCAACAGCGGCTCCTCTTCCCTCAAGTTCGCGTTCTACGAGGCGGAACCCGCGGGCGAGAGGCTGCTGGCGTCCGGCGCGGCGGAGCGCATCGGCTTGGCGAAAGGGCTGCTCTGGGTGCGCGGTGCGGAGGGAGGCCGACCCCTCCTCCTGGAGCGGAAGGAGGACTTCTCCGACCATGAGGCGGCGGTGGACGCGGTCTTCGGGGCGGCCGCCCGGTTGCGCCTGCCGGAGCCCGGCGCCGTCGGACACCGGGTGGTGCACGGCGGCGCGGACCACTCGGCTCCCGAACGGGTGGACGGGCGCCTGCTGGCGGACCTGCGCGCCCTCGTCCCCTTGGCGCCGCTGCATCTGCCCGGCGCCGTCGCCGGCATCGAGGCCGTGGCGGCGCGTTTTCCTCATCTTCCGCAGGCGGCGTGCTTCGATACGGCCTTCCACCGCCGTATGCCGGAACTGGCCCAGCGTTTCGCGCTGCCCGACGCCCTGTGGGAGGAGGGCGTGCGCCGCTACGGATTCCACGGCCTGTCCTACGAGTATGTCCTGGACGCACTGGGGGACGCGGCGCGCGGCCGGGTCATCGTCGCCCACCTGGGGAACGGCGCCAGCATGGCGGCGGTGCGCGACGGCGCGCCCGTGGACACCACCATGGGCTTCACCCCGGCCGGCGGCTTGATGATGGGAACGCGCAGCGGCGACCTCGACCCCGGCGTCCTCATCCACCTGGTGCGCGAACGCGGCTGGGGCGCCGACGAGATCGAGCGGCTGGTGACCCGCGAGGCCGGCCTGATGGGCGTTTCCGGCCTGAGCCCCGACATGAAGACCCTGCTGGCGGCGCGCGAGGACCCACGAGCGGCGCTGGCCGTGGACCTCTTCTGCTACCAGGCGCGCAAGCACGCCGGCGCCCTGGCCGCCGTCCTCGACGGCCTGGACACCCTGGTCTTCACCGGCGGCATCGGCGAGCGCGCCGCCCCGGTCCGCCGGCAGATCTGCGAAGGACTAGCCCACCTCGGCATCGAGCTGGACCCCGAACGCAACCAAGCCCACGCCGGAACCATCAGCACCCCACGGAGCCGCTGCACCGCACGCGTCATCCCCACCGACGAGGACCTGATGATCGCCCGGCACACGCGCCGGCTGTTCTTTCCAAGGAGTTCGCGGGCGGGAGAATGAGCGGTTCCTGGAAGGCGAGTTGCCAATTGTCATGATAAATGGAAGTTGAACTTCCAATTATCATGATCATTCGAGGAGCATGCATGGTCACGCCAGCGCTTTGTGGCTCGCACGCCACGGCCAACCTGCAAATCCTGACGAGTGGGTGCTATGCTGCCAGAGTCCCGCTGGCCGAGCGTTTCCTCACGCCGGCGAGCGGGGTCGGGGCCACGCCGGAAACAGGAACCACCCATGGGTAGCCAGGACGTACAACGCGACGAGGACGCCGCCGAGCTGCGCTCGTTCATCACGCACCTGCTGCGCGACGTGCAGGCGCTGGAACGGATGCTCGACGGTGGCATGATCGAGTCCGGGGTGCACCGCATCGGCGCGGAGCAGGAGCTGTTCCTGGTGGACGCGGCGCGGCGCCCGGCCATGCTGGCGCTGGAGTTGCTGGAGCGGGTGGCGGACCCCCATTACACCACGGAACTGGGGCTCTTCAACCTGGAGATCAACCTTGATCCGCTGCCGTTCGGCGGCGACTGCCTGAGCCGGCTCGAGGGGCAGCTCCAGGCCGCGCTGGGACGGCTCAGGGAGGCGGCGCACGAGCACGGCGCCGAGGTGATGCTGGTGGGCATCCTGCCGACCCTGCGCAAGTCCGACCTGGCCATGGCGCACATGACCCCGCGGCCGCGCTACCGGGCGCTCAACGCGGTGCTCACCCAGCTTCGCGGCGGCGACTACGAGTTCCGCCTCAAGGGCGCGGATGAGTTGAGCATCCGGCACGACTCGGTGATGCTGGAATCGGGCTGCACGAGCTTCCAGGTGCACTACCAAGTGGAGCCGGCGGAGTTCGCGCAGTGCTACAACCTGGCGCAACTCGTCACCGCTCCGCTGCTGGCGGCGGCGGCCAACTCGCCGCTGCTGTTCGGGCGCCGGCTGTGGCGCGAGACGCGCATTCCGCTGTTCCAGCAGTCCATCGACACGCGCCGCGCGGGCCATCACATGCGCGAGCGCGCCGCCCGCGTGAGCTTCGGCCAGAAGTGGGTGCGGGAGTCCATCCTGGAGCTGATCCAGGAGGACTTGGCGCGCTTCCGGGTGCTGCTGGGGGCGTCCCTGGACGAGGACTCCCTCGATGTGCTGGCGCGGGGCGGACTGCCGACGCTGCCGGCCCTGCGCACCCATACCGGGACCGTCTACCGCTGGAACCGCGCGTGCTTCGGCACCGGCGAGGGCCAGGCGCACATCCGCATCGAGAACCGGGTGCTGCCCTCGGGTCCCACGGTCCTGGACGAGGTGGCCAACGCCGCTTTCTTCCTGGGCATGCTCCGGGGCGGCCAGGAGGCCTACGGGAACGTGTCGGAGACCATGCCCTTCCACGACGCCGAGGCCAACTTCCTGGCGGCGGCGCAGCGCGGGTTGAGCGCCCAGTTCACTTGGGTGGACGGCACCACGGCGCCCGCCGACGACCTCATCCGCCGGGAGCTGCTGCCGCTGGCGTGGCGGGGGCTGCGCGGCGCCGGCCTCGACTCGGCGGACGTGGACCGTTACCTGGGAGTCATCGAGCAGCGGGTGGCGTCGCGCCGGAACGGCGCCTCCTGGCTGCTGCGCTCGCTCGCGGACATGCAGGGCGCGGACACGCAGGACGCGCTCCTGAGCGCCCTCACGGCGGCGACCGCCACGCGGCAATGGGAGGGAACGCCGGTGCATGAATGGCCGTTGGCGAAGATCGAGGAGGGCCGCGGCGGCAAGCCCCAGGCCCTGCGCATCGAGGAGTTCATGACGACGGACCTGATCACGGTCCACCCGGACGAACCCATGGACCTGGTGATCCGGCTCATGGACTGGCGGCGCATCCGACACGTGCCCGTTGAGGACGAGGACGGCAAGGTGGCGGGCCTGCTCTCCTGTTTCGAGGCGCTGCGGCAGTGGGCGCCGGCGGCGCCCAGGGAGGGCGGCGAGCCGGTGCCGGTGCGCGAGGTGATGCAGCCGGATCCGGTGACCATCGCGCCCGAGGCCACGGTCTCGGAAGCGGTGGCGCGCATGCGCGAGGCGCAGAGCGATTACCTGCTGGTGGTCAAGGAGGACCGGCTGGTGGGGATCGTCACCGAGAGCGACATCCTCCAGCTCACCGCCCGTCTCCTGGAGCAGCTCGGTGGTGGGGACGCGGATGGCTGATTCCCCGGCCCCCGGGCGTATCTTTCCGCGTCTCCTGGGCAGCTACGGCGGCGACAGCGCGGGACCGCTGGTCATCGGCATCGGCGGCATGCACGGCAACGAGCCCGCCGGCGCGATGGCGCTGCAGCGGGCGCTGGAAATCCTGCGCGCGCGCGGGGTTCCCTTTCGTGGCAGGTTCGTGGGCTTCGCCGGCAACCGCGCCGCCCTGGCCCGGGGCTGCCGCTACGTCGACGAGGACTTCAACCGCGCCTGGTCGCAGGAACGCGTGCACCGGGTGAGGGCGGGCGTGTCATCGACGGACACGACCACCGAGCAGCGCGAGCAGCGCGAGCTGCTGGCATGCCTCGACGACCAGCTTGCACAACGCCGCGGACCGGTGGTGTGCCTCGACCTCCATACGACCTCCGCCGCGGGTACTCCCTTCGTGGTCATCGGCGACACCCTGCTGAACCGCCGTTTCGGCTTCCGGCTGCGCGCCCCGGTGGTGCTCGGGCTGGAGGAGCGGCTGGAGAGCACCATCCTCAACTACCTGGGGGAGGAGGGGCACGTCGCCGTGGGTTTCGAGGGCGGGCAGCACGAGGCGCCCTCGGCCGTGGCCATCCACCTGGCCGCCATCCGCACGGTGCTCGCCACCGCGGGGTGCATACGCGCGGAAGATTTCCCGCTCCCCGGCGACGGCCTCGATGCGTACGAGGAGGAGACGGACGGGTTGCCGCCGGTGGTGGAGGTCCGCCATCACCACGTGATCCGGGACGGCGACGAATTCGTCATGGAACCCGGGTTCACCAACTTCCAGCCGGTGGAGCGCGGCCGGCTCCTGGCCCGCGACCGCCGCGGTCCCATCCGCGCAAGCGAGTCCGGCCAGGTCCTCATGCCGCTCTACCAGGGGCAGGGCACCGACGGGTTCTTCCTGGTAAGGCGGGTGCGGCCGTTCTGGCTACGGGTCGCCAGGTGGCTGCGGCGGCTGCGCATCGAGCGCCTCCTGCCGGCCTTGCCGGGAGTTCGAAGGTACCAGGACACACCCGGGACACTCGTGGTGGACCCGCGAGTCGCGAGGTGGTTCGTGGTGGAGCTGTTCCACCTGCTGGGCTTCCGCAAGCGGCAGTCCCGCGAAGGCAAGCTCATCGTCAGCCGCCGCTGGCACGAGTCGCACGCCTTCGACGAACTGCCGGGTCCGTAGACCCCCGCGACACACCGGCCCCGGGCATGAACCGGCTGTTCCCTGCGTCTCGACTTTTCGCAACGAGGGTCTAAAGATGCGGCGGTGCCGCGCGAAAGATGTATATGGGAATCGAGGACCAGGAAGGAGATTTCATGAAAGCCGCTCCGAGAAGGCATGTCCCGATTAGCGCCGCGTTGGCGCTGGCCGCCGTGGTGCTGATCGTAAGTCCCGGCTTGGCCAAGCCCGTGGCCCTCACCATCGTCCACTTCAACGACCTCGACCGCATGGAGGAGAAGGACGGCCAGGGCGGCATCGCGCGCCTCGCGGCGGTAGTGCGGGCGGAACGGGCGCGCCGTCCCCACGTTCTGGTGACCTTCGCGGGTGACGCGATCTCGCCCTCGCTGATGTCCGGCATCGACAAGGGCGCGCACATGATCGAGCTGCTGAACCGGATCGGTCTGACCGCCATGGCCATCGGCAACCACGAGTACGACTTCGGTCCGGAGGTCGCCAAACAGCGTTTCGCGGAGGCGACGTTCCCCATTCTCGGCGCCAACAACATCGACGCGGACGGCAAGATCGTCAAGGGCGCGCGCGCCTCGCTGATGGTGGACGCGGGAGGCTACAAGGTGGGGATCTTCGGCCTCACGACCCAGGGGACGGCGGTGAAATCGAGTCCGGGCAGCGTGACCTTCGCGCCGGTGGTCGAGGTGGCCCGGGCGCAGGCCAAGGCTCTGCGCTCGGCCGGGGCGCACCTGGTGGTGGCGCTGGCTCATACGGATGTCGCCGAGGACGACGCGTTGCTGCGTCAGGGGGCCGTGGACGTGCTCCTGAGCGGGGACGACCACCGGCTGCGGCTGGACTACGACGGCGACGTGATGTTCGCCGAATCGGGCCAGCAGGCGGACTGGGTCACGGTCATCGACCTCACCCTGGACGAGGTGGAGTCCCGCGGGAAGAAGAAGTTCGTGTGGAGCCCGGCGTTCCGGGCCGTCCATACCGGCCGCGTGGATCCCGATCCCGTTCTGGCGAAGGCGGTTCAGGCCTACCGGGACCGGTTGTCCCGCGAGCTCGACGTCGAGATCGGCTCGACCGGGACGGCGTTGGACAGCCGCAGGGCCATGGTGCGGACTCGTGAGACGGCCATCGGCAACCTCGTGGCCGACGCCATGCGCCTGGCCGTGGGCGCCGAGGTCGCGTTGACCAACGGCGGCGGCATCCGCGCGGGGAAGGTGTATCCGCCGGGTAGCCGGCTGACCCGCGGGGACATCCTGAGCGAGCTGCCGTTCGGCAACAAGACCGTGTTGCTGGAGTTGACCGGCCGCGAGCTGCGCGCGGCGCTGGAAAACGGCTTCAGCGGCATCGAGAAGCGGTCCGGCCGGTTCCCGCAGGTGTCGGGCATCGAGGTGGACTATGATCCCCGGCGGCCGGCCGGCGCCCGCGTGGTCGCGGTACGCCACAAGGGCGCCCCCCTGGACCCGGACCATACCTACACCCTGGCCACCAACGACTTCCTGGCGCGGGGCGGGGACGGCTACGAGGTCTTCGCCGGGAAGACGCTGCTCATCGAGGCCCGCGCCGGTACGCTGATGGCCACCCAGGTAATCGACTACATCACCGCCCGGGAAGCCATCGCGCCGAGAGTGGAGGGCCGGTTGCGGGTCTCGGAGTAACGCCGGGTGTTTGGAGAATTCTACGGGACGAAAAATTTCTAAGAAGGGGGCTTGCAACCCGTGGCCAAATGAAATAGGTAGGACATCCCGGTTACCGTTCCGCCGATTCAAATCCCATCGAAAAGGACGTCGTGGAATCCATGAAAACAGGGGCAGCGATGATCGCGCTGGCGCTCGGGATGAGCTATGGGCTCGTCGCCACGGATGCGTCCGCGCAGGCGTCGCCGCCGGTCAAGACCGCCTCATTGCGGGCTCCCGGCGTGGAGGAACGCAGGGTCGCGAGCCTGCCGAAGCTCCTGTCCCCGAGCGACGCCGCGCTCTACCACAAGGTATTCGCGCTGCAGGAAGACGGGCGCTGGCGGGAGGCGGATGCCCTGATCCCGCGCATCCGGGATCGCATGCTCATGGGTCACGTGCGCTTTCAGCGGCTGATGCACCCGACGCTCTACCGCTCGTCCTACGGGGAGCTGTGGACCTGGATGGAGGCCTACGCGGACCATCCGGGCGCCCGGCGCGTCTACAGGCTGGCCAAGCGCCGCCAGCCCAAGGGCTGGAAATCGCCCCGGTCACCGGCCCGGGCGATGCTGGTGCCCGAGCTCAAGTCCGATCCGGAACCGGCGGTGGGGTGGACGCGCGGCGAGGACCGTCGCGAGGTCGCCCGGGACACCGGCGAACGTTCGCGGAAGCTTGCGCCGGAGGCGCGGGAGATCCGGCGACAGGTCTGGCGGTGGGTGTCCAAAGGTCAGGTTACCAAGGCCTACCGCTTCCTGGAGGCTCGGGGCCGCGACGGCTCGTTGGACGCGGTGAGCTTCGATGAGAATCTGGTCTGGATCGCGCGCGGCTATTTCTTCTTCGGAAAGGACCGCGAGGCCTTGGCCGTGGCGCACCGGGCGCTGGCGCGGTCCGGCAACCGCGTTCCCCTGGCGTACTGGTGGGCCGGGCTGGCTTCCTGGCGCTTGGGGAAACCCTCGGCCGCGGCCGACTATTTCCGGGATCTGGCGGAGTCGCGGTCGGTCACACCATGGCTGGCGTCGGCCGGCGGCTACTGGGCCAGCCGCTCCTATCGGGCGGCCGGCAAGTCGGCTCGCGTTGTCCCGATGCTGCGCGCGGCGGCCCGCCACCCGCGTACCTTCTACGGGCTGCTGGCCCTGACCGCCTTGCGCCGGCAACCCTCCCTGGACTTCGGCATGCGCCGGCTCAATGCCGAGGACCTGGAGGCCCTGCTGAGCATGCAGCCGGTGCGCCGCGCCCTGGCCTTGATCCAGGTGGGCGAGCACGTGCGCGCGGGCACCGAGTTGCGGCGCTTCGCGCACCGGCTGTCCCCGCGGATGGCACAGGTGATGCTGGCCCTCGCCTCCGAATCGGGTTTGGCGGACTTGTCATACCGCACGGCCGAGAGTCTGCTGCTGCGTACCGGAGTCCCGGTGGACGCGGCGTTGTATCCATTGCCGGTCTGGAAGCCCGATGGCGGCTACACCGTCGATCGTGCCGTGGTGCTTGCCGTGATGCGCCAGGAATCGAAGTTCCGGGCGCGTGTCCGCAGCCCGCGCGGGGCGCGCGGTCTGATGCAGCTCATGCCGCGGACCGCCAGCGTCGTGGCGGGAAAGACCTATCGCGGCGCGCGGCGTCACGAGTTGCTGGACCCGGTGCTCAACGTCACCCTGGGCCAAAAGTATCTCCGTTACCTGCTTTCCCGAGAGGAGGTTGGCGGCAACCTCTTCTTCGCGTTGGCCGCCTACAACAGCGGTCCGGCCAAGTTGCGGCGATGGAAACGCCGGGTCGACTACCGGGACGATCCCTTGCTGTTCATCGAAAGCATACCCAGCCGGGAGACCCGCATCTTCATCGAGCGCGTGCTCACGAACATGTGGATCTACCGTATCCGCTTCCACCAACCGCCCCACTCGCTGAAGACCGTCGTGTCGGGAGGCTGGCCCCGCTACGTCCCGATGGATTGAGCCCGTGGCCACGCCGAGCCGGCTCCCGATCAGACAGGAGGTCATGATGAAGACACATCTGCGTATCCGCGGGATCATGTTGCTCGTTGCCCTTGTTGCCATGGTATCCACCGGCCTGACAGCCGGAGCGGCGGACTTCTACGCCGGCAAGACCATCACCATCGTCTGTCCCTATTCCACGGGCGGCACCTACGACCGCATGTCGCGGCTCGCCGCCAGGTTCCTTCCCAAGTACATACCCGGGAAACCGGCGGCCATCGTGCACAATCGCCCCGGCGCCGGCGGCCTCATCGGGTTGCGGTCGGTGTACCGTGCCGAGCCCGATGGGCTGTCGCTGATCCACTTTGCCAGTCCCATGGTGGTGCGGAGCCTCACCGGCGGCATCAAGGACATCGACTTCAAGAAAGTGACGTGGCTTGGAAGCGTGGGGGGCGCGCACTATCTCTTGGCGATCCGGTCCGACCGGCCCGAGCGCACCATCGCGGATTTCCAGAAGACCAAGAACCCCGTCCGCATAGGAGCGACGGGACCGAGCTCGTTGCTCACCCAGGCGCCCAGGTTCCTGCAAAGGGCCGGCAAGTTCAACCTCCGCCTGGTGCCCGGCTACAAGGGCTACAATCCCATGGCGCTGGCGATGAAGCAGAACGAGGTGGACGCCGTGGCCACGGCCGGGGTGGCGGTGAGGGTCAACACGGCAACCCGTGAGATGCACAAGGATGGTACCATCAAGCTGGTGCTGTCCATGGGAGGGGGTCCGCCGCCGGCACCCCTCGCCGCGGAAATCAACGCGCTGCCGAAGTTCGTGGACGCCATCGACGACCCCAAGGACCGCGACGCCTGGGTGGCGTTCTCGGGGCTCTTGAGCGCCACCCGCCCGCTCGCGACCACGCCTGGCGTGCCCGCGGAGCGGGCCGCCATCCTCAAGAAGGCGATGGCGGACATGATGGCCGATCCCGAGTTCGTGAAGACCGCCACGGACCAGGGGTTCGTGCTCAATACGTTGGATTCCAAGGCGGCGGAGAAGCTGATCCTGTCGGTCTTCAACATGCCTTCGGAGATCCAGGACCGTTTGAAGACCCTGCTGAAATAGCGCCGCCGAACTTCGCGCGATATGGCGCTTGAGGCCTTCTCAGAGGCCCTCGGCATCACCTTCACCCTGCCGGTGCTCGGGGGGATCCTGCTGGGGTTGGTGCTGGGGCTTGTCTTCGGCGCGGTGCCGGGCCTGAACGCGGTGCTCGGCATCGTGCTGTTGCTTCCGTTCGTCTGGACCCTGTCGCCCTTCGTGGCTTTCGCCATCATGCTCTCCTTGGTGTCGGCGGTGCATACCTCCAACACCTTTCCTGCATTCTTCTTCAACGTGCCCGGCAGTCCCAGCGCCGCCGCCACCATCCTCGACGGCTATCCCATGGCGCGCAACGGCGACGCCGCCCGCGGCCTCACCGCGGCCTTCATGGTTTCGGCGGTAGGGGGGATCATCGGCGCGCTGGTGCTGCTGGTGGCGCTGCCGGCGCTCCAGCCCGTGGTGCTGGCCTTTGCCGCGCCGGAGCGGTTCATGCTCGTGGTGCTGGGCATCCTCATGATCAGCTTCCTGAGCGGCGCCAAGCCGGTGAAGGGGCTGTTGGCGGGAACTCTGGGCCTCTGGCTCGGCACCGTCGGCCAGGACCCTCAACTGGGAGTGGAGCGATTCACCTTCGGCCTGGATTACCTGCTCGACGGGCTTCACACCGTGCCCATCATCATGGGTGTGTTCGCGCTCCCGGAGGTCGTGTCTCTGGCCATACGCGGGCGCATCGCCGAGCGCACCCACGTGGACATGGGGGAGGGTTTTCTTCCCGGCCTCCGGGCCTGCATCGCCAACCGCTGGCTGGTGGCGCGGAGCGCCGTCGTGGGGGTGGTGGGCGGCGCCATCCCGGGCATCGGCGGCACCGCGGCGGCGTTCTACGCCTACGGCATCGCGGTGCAGGGGGCCGAGGACAGTGAACGCGAGCGGTTCGGCAAGGGCGAGATCAAGGGGGTCATCGCGCCGGAGAGCGCCAACAACGCGTCCGCGGGCGGTGAGCTGGTGCCGTTGCTGGCATTCGGCGTGCCGGGCGGAGCGACCTCGGCGATCCTTCTGGCCGCGTTCCTGATCCTCGGCATCAACCCTGGCCCCGAGATGCTGGGCGAGAAGCTGGCCTTGAGCTTTTCCATGGTGATCGTGCTCGTCCTGTCGAACCTGCTGGCCACCGGAGTGTGTATCGCCATCACCCGTCCGGCCGCGCGCATCGCCTTCCTGAGAAGCAACCTGCTGATTCCGGCGCTGCTGTTGTTCGTCCTGTTCGGCTCGTACGTCGCCTATCCTCACCCGCTTACACTGGTCCTCACCCTGGTGTTCGGCGCGCTGGGCTACCTCATGATGCGCTTCGACTGGGCACGAGCGCCGCTTCTGGTGGGTTTCATCCTGGGGCCGCTGGCGGAGAACAACCTGGCCATTTCGCTGGCTAGCTATGGCGTAGCGTTCCTCAGCCGGCCGATTCCGCTGGTGTGCGTGGCGGTCATGGCGCTGGTGGTCTTCGTCGGGATTCGCCGGGGGGTACGTCAGCCGTGACGGGAGTTCGCGAGATCGCCCTGGGAGGCGCATTCGTGGCGCTGTTCGCCTGGATTGTCTTCACCGCGGCGGGATGGCAGCCGGAAACCGCCACGTTCCCCTTGCTCATCGGCGTCACCGGGCTGGGGTTGGCCGTGTGGGCGGTGGCGAGCGACGTGTTGCGCCGGCGATCGACTCCCGCCAAGGCTGACGGGACGACGGCGGAGGATTCGGCAAAGGCGCGCGCCGCGTTCGTCTGGATCGCCGTCTTCTTCGCGCTGGTGCTGCTGATGGGCTTCCGCGCCGGTCTGCCGCTCGCCGTGCTGGCCTACTACCGCGTGGAAGCGCGCGTGGGCTGGGTGGCGGCCGTCGCCGCCGCGCTCGTGTGCGCGGCGTTTCTCCACGTCGCCGTGGTGTACCTCTATCTCCCGCTGTACCGCGGATTCGTATTCCTGCCGTAACCGGGCGCCCCTGGATTCCCGCTTCCGCGGGAATAACGTTTCGGGGCCGTTGGCGCTTCACCCGTGCGCCGCCCTCAGATCCCGTACAGCCGCTTCGGATTCGCGTTGAGGATCTTGTCCTTGGCGGATTCGCTCACGTCCCGCCGTTCCCGGAACGCCCGCACCGCGAAGCGGTCGCGGTCGCCGTGGGGCATGTCCGAGCCGAAGACGATGCGGTCCTCGCCCACCAGGTCGAGCACCTGCGGCAGCAGCGGGTCCTCCACCTCGGTGCTGAGGAACAGGTTGCCCCGGCTCATGTACTCCGCGGGGGACACGGCGGCCCGGGGCGCGGCCTCGGGAATGGACTTGCCGAATCGCGTGGTGAAGCCGAAGCGGTGCTCCAGCCGGTCCATGAGGAAGTGGACCCAGAGGCAGCCGGCCTCCAGGAACGCCACCCGCAGCGTCGGGAAACGGTCCAGCACCCCGCCGGTGATCATGGCGGTGAAGCCCATGAGCAGCGGCACCAGGAACGGGATGATGGTGCCGGGGTAGAGGTGGTCGTACATGTTGCTCAGGGGCGGGCACGACCACCCCACGTGGACCGCCAGCGTCAGGTCCTCCTGCGCCAGCGCCTCGTAGAACGGGAAGAGGCTCGGGTGGTCCAGAGTGCGCTCGCCCACGGTGCCGAGGATCATCACCGCCACCGCTCCCAGCCGCTTGGCTTCGCGCACCTGCGCCACCGAGGCCGGGATGTTGTGAAGGTCCACCACCGCGGTCCAGTGGAGCTGGTCCGTGGAACTCGTGGTGTCCGCCAGCCAGCGGTTGTAGGAGCCGCACAGGGCCGCGCCGAGATTGGGATCGTCCACCAGCGGATGGACCAGGAAGAAACTCGGGTAGATGACCTGCACGCCCAGGTCCTCGTCGGCCATGTCCTTGAGGCGCGCGTCCGGGCTGCTGATCTCGATGCTCTCGATGCTTTCCGGCTTGGATGCGGTATAGAAGGAGCGTTGCCCCTCGTAGTGTGCCGGCGTCCCCATGTTGTGGCAGCCGCGGCCGAACAGGCGCGGGTAGATCTGGTCCTCGACGCGCCAGTAGAGCCGCCCCTCGGAGTTGACCACCTGCGGCCGGCGCTTGCGGAAGGCGGGGTCCAGGTAGGCGTCGGCGAAAGTGGCCGGAGACTCTTCCACGTGGGCGTCGGCATCGATTACGATCATCGGGGGGTCCTCCCTTGATTGACGAGTGCCCCCGCGCGGATGGGTGATCCGGGGAGACGTTGGCACCCATACCGCAATTCCGAAACGGCGCGCAAGAACACGCACCCGAAGGTGATGACCGGTCCGGTCCAGGGCACCGGCGGGCGACGGAGCAGGAGGTGAATATGCCCGTTCTCTTGACCAACGACGACGTCAGGGAGCTCGTCTCGCCGGAGACGGCGGTGGAGGTCATGCGGGAGACCTATCGCAGCCTCGCCGAAGGGACGGCGGTGACCCGGACCCGGAGCCAGACCTTCGCGGAGACATCGCACCCCGGGACCTTCGTCGAGCTCCGCACCATGGACGGCATCGTGCCGGCCTTCGATTCCGTGGGCATGCGCATCCTGCCCGACCTGCACCGCTGGCCGCGCATCGGCGACAACCTGCGCTACGACAAGGTGCCCAAGAAGAACGGCAAGTTCCTCGCCTTCGACCTGATCTTCGACCTCGAGACCGCCGATCTCCAGGCGGTGGTCCAGGACGCCTGCCTGCAGAAGCTGCGCATCGCTGGGACCCACGGCGCCGCCGCCGAATACCTGGCGCCGGCGCGGGCGTCCCGCGTCGGCATCATCGGCTCGGGATGGCTCGCCGAAGGCGTGCTCATGGGACTCCGCGTCGTCCGGGCCATCGAGTCCATCCAGGTGTTCAGCCCCACCGCGGCCAACCGGGAGCGGTTCGCCAGAAACGCGCGGGAGAACCTCGGGCTCGACGCCGTCGCGGTGGATACGCCGGAAGCGGTCACACGGGACGTGGATATCATCGTCGTGTGCACCAACACCATCGATCCGGTCTTCTTCGGAGAGTGGCTCGGCGCGGGCGTACACCTCGACGCCATCTCCGGCCGCGACGTTGACGAGGTGAGCTTCGCGCGCGCGGACTACACCGTGCTGAGCATGCGGGAAGGGCGCTGCAACGAAGGCCTGAACTTCGCCCCGCCGGTGCTGCGCGAAACCCTGGCGCCGCGTTTCGCGCCGTTCGAAAAGAACGTGCCGTGGGATGACTACGCCGAGCTGGGGGAGGTCATCACCGGAAAGGCGCGCTCGCGGGAGAACGAGGAGGAAATCACGTTCTTCTGCAACAACGTCGGCTTCGGCGCCCAGTTCGCGGCCCTGGGCGGCAAGGCCGTGGCCCTGGCCAGGGAACGCGGGCTGGGCGCCGAGTTCTCCATCGACGACTGGTACGAGGACGAACGCTGACAGAGGTGACGTATCCGCGCGGCGTCCGTCCGGCTACGGGTGCACGTCCTGGGTGAACCATTCCGTGGGCAGGTCGCGCCCGACGCCCTTGGCGACCGCCTCGCGGTAGACCCGCTGGGCCACGGCGGCGAACTGCAGGCCCTGGCCGACGTTGTTGACGAAGGCCGTGGTCTGGTCGGGCGATTGCCGCCCCTCCACCGCGCCGATGATGGCCCGTGGCAGCTCCTCGATGCGTTCCCACAGCGGCGTGTCCCGCTCCGACCACCAGCCTCCCGTGCCCTCGGGCGTATCCACCGCCGGCGTCCGGTACACCTGCGGGCGGATGTTGGCGGGGTTCTTGGAGAACAGGAAGACGCGGTCCATGGCGTCCAGGAAATCGTAGTCCATCTCCTGCACCTTGACCGCGCTGTAGTGCACGCCGGGCCGGAGCCACCTGCGCTGGTGGATCGGTTCCATGGAGTTGGTGCCGCCCACCACCAGGTCGGCGCCCTCCACCGCCTCGTCCGCGGATGCGACGGGCGTGAGGCGCGCCTGGACGCGCGGCGCCAGCTCCCGGCAGAAGCGTTCGCGGTTCGCCGGGTTGGTGCTGTACACCTTGACGTCGGTAATAGGCCGCACCGCGCAGTGCGCCATCAACTGTCCGCCGGCCTGCCAACCGCTCCCCAGGAGCGCCATGACCGATGCGTCTTCCCGCGCCAGGCAGCGGGCCGCCAGACCGTTGGCCGCGCCCACCCGCATGCGCGAGATGTACCCGTCCGGACAGATCATCACGGGGGCTCCCGTTTCCATACTGAACAACAGCATCAATCCGTTCCAGCGCCCGTCCGCCGACGGCAGCCGGTCGCGCCGGACGTTGCCCGCCACCTCCGGCCATACGAGCACGTCGCTGTTGATGCGTAGCGCCGCCATGCCCTCGTCGGGCCAGAGGCCGGTCATGGCCTTCAGGCTGTACACCCCCTTGGTTTCGCCCACGGCGGTGGGTGCCAGCGTGTCCACCCGCGGACTGTTGATCGCCTCCTGGGCCTCCAGGGACCGCTGCGAGCGCTCGACGCAGTCCAAGGCCATCTCCATGGTCAGTATCCGGTCGATCTCTTCGTTGCTGAGCAGCAGTGTCATGCGTGAACCTCCCGAAACGCCGTTCTTCCTGTGGGGGGCGCCGTGAAGCGCCCGATGGCCGAAGTGCAAGGTTAGCCCATGAAGCGTGGCGACAAAAGGCTCGGCGCAACAGTTGCCGCGGCGCCGAAGGACGCGCCGCTCCTTCACGCTCCACGCCGCTCGGTTGACCCGTCAGGCATTTTCGGCCATATTTTTCTTACCTTGGCCAGGTAGCTCAGTCGGTAGAGCAGAGGACTGAAAATCCTCGTGTCGGCAGTTCGATTCTGTCCCTGGCCACCTTCCCTTCATTCACGATACATCCCTCAGCTTCCGGTTTCCGCCGCGCTCCGTGCCGCCGCCGGCGTTTCGGGGGCTCGTCAGGCGTCTCCCGGCGGCGTCTTTTGCGGCTGCGGCAGCGTTCCAAATATTCCTTGACAGCCTTCAGACAAGGGTACTAGTCTGGCCCGGCATCGAGCGCCGACCCGTCGAATCGACGGAATGGAGGAGGAATACCCATGAAGGGGATGCTTCGCTGTATCGTCGTTTGCTTCACCTTGGTTCTGTTCGCGGCAACAGTGGCCACAGCCGCGGATCTTGTGCTGAAGGGCGCCACGGCGTGGAAGAAGGACTACGTCTTCAATGACGGTTACTGGGAGTTCACGCGCCAGGTCGAGAAGCTCTCCGGCGGGAAGATCAAGGTGGAGTGGAAAGGCGGACCCGAGATCGCGCCCGCCTTCGAGATGTTGAGTCTGGTGCAGCGCGGGGTTGTGGATGTCCTGGGCAGCTCCGCCGCCTATTATACGGACAAGTACATGGAAGGGGTCTTTCCCGAGTACTTTATCGGCACGCCGGCAGACTTGCGGAACGCGGGCATCACCAAGTGGTTCGATGATCTGAGCCAGAAGAAGACCGCCGTCAAGCTGCTGGGAATGACCTCGGGGCCGGTGGGCATCGCCATCTTCACCAAGAAGCCCGTGAAGGGCATTGCCGACTTCAAGGGCCTGAAGATGCGCAGCACGCCCACCTACCTGCCCATGGGGCAGGCCCTGGGCGCGACGATGATCCGGATACCATGGGCGGACCTCTACCCGGCGCTCGAACGCGGCGTGGTGGAAGGATACTTCTCGCCGGCTATCGGCACCCTCCAGACGAAGCTTTACGAGCAGGTATGCTGCATGATTGCGCCCCATTTCTGGACGGTGCGCACATGGCTGTACATCGGCGTGAAGACCTGGAACAAGCTGAGCCCCGAACAACAGAAGATACTGACCGACGCCATCGTCGCGACGGAAGATTGGGCCCAGGGTTACTACTCGGGGATCATCGGCAAGGAAATCGATACGCTGGTGAAGCAGCACGGCATAAACGTCATCGAGTTCAAGGGGGACGAGGCCAAGCGCTTTCTCAAGATGGCGTACGAGTCGGCCTGGAACAAATACGTGCCGGAGTCCCCGGAGCACGGCAAGACGATCCGGGAGATGGCGCAGAAGCTGGAGAGCCGCTGAAGCCGGCGAACGACCGGTGTCGTGTCCCGTAAATTAAAATTATTGCAGGAATTTGCGGGACACGACACTAGCTGAAACCAACGAACCGCTGAAGGGGAGGACGAATCCATGAGAAGGGCACTTGGCTGTATCGTCGTATTATTCACTCTGGGTCTTTTTATCGCGACGACCGCTCCGGCGGCCGACTTGGTGCTCAAGGGCGCCACCGCCTGGAAGAAGGACTACATCTTCAATGCCGGGTACTGGGAGTTTTCGCGCCAGGTCGAGAAGCGTTCCGGCGGGAAGATCAAGGTGGAATGGAAGGGTGGTCCCGAAATCTCGTCACCTTTCGAGATGTTGGGCCTGGTGCAACGAGGGGTGCTGGATGTCCTGGGCGGCGCCGGCGCTTACGATTCCGCCAAGATACCGGAGGGAGTCTTCCTGGAGTACTTTGTCGGGAGCACCAGCGACCTGCGCAAGGCCGGCGTCACCAAGTTCTTTGACGAAATCACCCAGAAACGGACCGGAGTGAAGCTCCTCGGGCTCAGCTCCGGGCCGGTGGAGTTCGCCATCTTCACCAAGACGCCGGTGACCAGCATCGGCCAGTTCAAGGGCCTGAAGATGCGCAGCACGCCCACGTATCTGCCCCTGGGCCAGGCCCTCGGGGCCACCATGATCCAGGTGCCTTGGCCCGATGTCTACAACGCCCTGGAGCGGGGGGTCGTGGACGGATACTTCGCTCCGGTCATCGGCACCCTGTCGACGAAGCTCTACGAGCAGGTCTGCTGCATGCTCAAGCCGCACTTCTGGACCGTGCGCACGTGGATGTACATCAGCCTGGACAAATGGAACAAGCTCACGCCGGAACAGCAAAAGGTCCTGACGGACTCCATGATCGCGGTCGAGCAATGGACGCCGGGCTTCTACAATGACTACATCGGCGGGGAAATCGGCACGCTGGTGAACAAGCACGGCCTCAAGATCCATGAGCTCAAGGGCGACGAGGCCAAGCGCTTCCGCACGATGGCGTACGAGTCGTCATGGAAGAAATACCTGCCCAATTCGCCGGAGTACGGCAAGCAGATCCGGGAAATGGCGCGGAAGCTCGAGGACCGTTGAGCCACCCCGGAGCAACGGAAGCTCCTCAAGGCCTCATGCGCTGAGCCACCCGCCGGGCCGTCCGCATACGCCGCGGATGGTCCGGACAGGGGATAGCCAAACCTCACCATGTCGCAACTCGGGCAGACTCTGGAGCGAGCCTGGGACTCGCTGCTGAACGGCTTCGCCTATTTCGCGGGGCTTCTGGTGGTCACGGTGACCTTCTCCGTGCTCTACGAGATAGTGGCGCGTTACTTCTTCAACAGCCCGACCATCTGGGCGGTGGATCTGACCGAATACTCGCTGG
>JAPPNE010000100.1 GCA_028818775.1 Deltaproteobacteria bacterium
ACGTGGACTCCATCGTCATGGTGAGCGACAGCCGCGACGACTCGCCCATGGTCCCGACCCAGTACACGCAGTATCTGGCCGAGACCGCCCGGCGGACCGCCAAGCCCTGCTTCTTCATGAACACCCGTCCGGGCCTGTTTCGGCAGGAGTTCGCCGACGCGCTGCGCGCGGCGGGGGTCCCCACCATCGGCGGGGCGCGCCAGGGCCTGGGCGCCGTCGACCGGCTCGCGCGCTGGTCCGTACCGTGCCCCGAGATGCTGCCGGAGCCGCCGCCCAGCGCCCGTGTGGCATCCTTCCTCGCCAACGGGAACCCGCGGCGCTCGCGCTTGAACGAGGTGGATTCCAAGAGGCTGCTGCGTGAGGCAGGCCTGCCGGTAGTTCGGGAAGAAGTCGCGATGTCGCGCGAAGAGGCCCTGGAGGCGGCCCGGGCCATGGGTTATCCGGTGGTGCTCAAGGTGGCGTCCGACGATATCGCGCACAAGTCCGATCTCGGCCTCGTCGCCACCGGCCTCGCGGACGAGGCGGCCGCGGCAAGAGCGTTCGACGACATGGCGGCCACGCTGGAACGGCTCTCTCCCCCGCCCTCAGATGCCGTATTCGTAGTTCAGACCATGGTCCGCGACGCGGTGGAGTTCTTCATGGGCGTGAGCCGGGACCCTGACTTCGGCCCCGTGCTGGCCTTCGGGCTGGGCGGCGTCCTGGTGGAGATCTTCGACGACGTCGCGTTTCGCCCGCTGCCGCTTTGCGACGGCGACGTCAACTTCATGATCGCGGAGACGCGCTGCCGGCGGCTCTTGGGAGGCGTGCGCGGACAGGCCCCCCGCGACGTCCAGGCGGTGCGCGAATGCCTGACGGCGCTCGGGGAGTTCGCTTGGGCCGAGCGCGACTCCATCGCGGAGATCGACCTGAACCCCGTGATGGCGCTCCCCCGGGGCCAGGGATGCCTGGTGGTGGATGCGCTGATCATCCCGCGGGAGAAGAACGCATGACGGACACCGAACAGGTGCTCACCTACTGGAAAGACGGCGACATCGGAATCATCTCGCTCAACCGGCCGGAGAAGCGGAACGCCCTCAACCGGGCATTGTCCCAGGCGCTGATGGAGGCCCTCGACAACGCCGACCAGGACCCCGGCGTCACCGTCATCGTGCTGCGCGGCGAAGGCAAGAGCTTCTGCGCCGGCCACGACGTCGAGCGCAACGATCCCGATCGGGAGAAGGACCGGCATCACGCCATCCGCACGCACCACCGGCTGAGCCGGGGGCTCAGGCTGGCCACGGCCATCTGGGAGCTGCACACGCCGATCATCGCGTCCGTGCAGGGCCACGCCCTTGGCGAGGGATGCGTCATGACCATGCTCTGCGACCTGACCATCGCCGCCGACGACGCCTTGTTCGGAGAGCCGGAGATACGCTTCGCCGGACCCGCCACGGCCATGATGATGCCCTGGGTCATCGGCCTCAAGCGCGCCCGCGAACTGATCTACATGGGCGACATGATCGGCGCCGAGGAGGCGCGGGAGATCGGCATGGTGAACCGGGTGGTGCCCGCCGATGAGCTGGAAACGGCAACCCTCAAGTATGCCCGGCGCCTGGCGCTGATCGGCCCGGAAGCGCTGTTCTGCGCTCGTACCGCCATCAACCGTATCCTCGAAGCCCAGGGGATCCGCGCGGCCTTCAACAGCTCCGTCGATCTCATCGCGCCGACCTACGCAACCGAGTCGCAGGTACACCGCGACTTTCAGGCCAAGGTCGCCGAGCTGGGATTGGCCGGGGCCTTCAAGTGGCGGCGGGACCAGTTCAAGGAATGAAAAGAGCACGGGGCACCAGGCCATGAGCGACGCGTACCTATGTCTGACAGACGTGGTCAAGTCCTACGACGGCCGCGTCAACGCCGTGGACGGCATTTCCATCGACGTCCGCAAGGGTGAGTTCCTGACGCTGCTGGGGCCCAGCGGCTCGGGGAAGACCACCACGCTCCTGATGATCGCCGGGTTCGAGGAACTTACGGACGGCGCACTGGAGCTGGAGGGCCGTTCGCTCGCCAACGTCCGTCCCTACCGGCGCAACATCGGCATGGTTTTCCAGAACTACGCGCTGTTCCCGCACATGACCACCGAAACCAACGTCGCCTTCCCGCTCAGGATGCGCAAGTTTCCCCGGGAACAGATCCGGCCGCGGGTGGAGAAGGCGCTGGAGCTGGTAGGCCTCTCGGAGTTCGCAACCAAGTACCCGCGGGAGCTGTCCGGCGGCCAGCAGCAACGGGTGGCGCTGGCCCGCGCGCTCGTGTTCGAGCCTGACGTGTTGCTGCTGGACGAGCCCCTGGGCGCCCTGGACAAGAACCTGCGCGAGCAGATGCAGGTGGAAATCAAGCGGATACACGGCGAGGTGGGGATCACCACCATCTACGTGACCCACGACCAGACCGAGGCCATGACCATGTCCGACCGGGTGGCCGTGTTCAACGACGGCAAGATCGAGCAGGTCGCCCCGCCGCTTGAGATGTACCACCGGCCCGCCACCTTCTTCGTCGGCAACTTCATCGGCGACAGCAACTTCTTCGAGGCCGCCGTGGTCGACCCGACCGCCGGCAGGTTGGCGGTGGAGGCCCTGGGCGACGTAACCGCGGCCTGTCCCGACGGCATCGGCAGCAACCAGGTCCACGCGTTGGTACGGCCGGAGGACGTCCGGCTCGTCCATGAGAAAGAGGCCCTCGAGGGACTCAACGTCTTCGACATGACCGTGGAAGGCTCGGTCCACTACGGCGACAGCGTGTTGGTCATCGGACGCATCGGGTCGGTACCGCTCCGGATCCGGGTTCCGGGCGCGCAGGCGGAGGCCGTGGTGCACCACGGCCAAC
>JAPPNE010000101.1 GCA_028818775.1 Deltaproteobacteria bacterium
CACAGGCGAGCTCTTCAGGTCCTCCTTCATTCGTATTTTTGTGGGACAGCAGTGAGACGGTTCAGAGAACGTTTCAGGATCAATGGCTGCCGAAGCTCCTTTCCCTCTTTACGGAGGATTCGGACAGCGGCTTCAAACGCCTGCGAGGTAGCGAGTTGACCCTAATCTTTGGCGGCAAATGGACTCACTGCGTGAGTTGCAAGTCCGTACATCGTCCCGTGACTAGCATCGGGCACTGTCTCGACTGCGGAAGTCGAGACATCAGGGAACTTGAGCCAGATGCAGACCCCGTTTTTCTCGCTCGCAAGGGATTCTACCGCAAGCCAGTCGTGGGAGCGCTGAGCGAACCACCGCGGGAACCACTGGCGCTTGTTGCGGCGGAACACACCGCTCAATTGAATGCGCCGCAAAACGAAGAGGTTTTCTCCAAGGCGGAAGAAAACGAATTACTCTTTCAGGACATAGAGCTGGGCGACCGAAGCAAGGGAACGACTGCTATAGACGTGTTATCGAGCACGACTACGATGGAGGTCGGCATCGATATCGGAGCGTTGTCGGGTGTCGCCCTGCGAAATATGCCACCGGGCCGTGCAAACTATCAACAGCGCTCGGGGCGGGCAGGCCGTCGTGGCAACGCTGTTGCCACAGTCGTAGCGTTCGGCAGCGCAGACAGCCATGATGAGCATTACTTCACTGAACCCGACGGCATGATCCGCGGCAGCGTGGTCGATCCAAGATTGACTTTGGATAATCCCGAGATCGTTCGCCGGCATATCCGCGCATTCTTGTTGCAAAACTACCACCAAGATCGACTCCCCGAAGTTGATCCAAGTCAGCGACACGACCTGTTTGCAGTACTCGGTACAGTATCCGACTTCCGGAATGGTACAGCTATCCTCAATAGGGATGACTTCGCTAGCTGGCTAGATGACAACGGGGAGCAGTTGCGTGATCGGGTATCGTCCTGGATTCCACAAGAACTCTCGGTCCACGATCGAGGCCGTCTTCTTGACGAGATGACAGTTGACTGTCTCAAGGCAGTAGACGACGCGATCAGGCTGGGGCCGGAGGAGTCCGACATCCCGAGCGGCGATGAGGATACGCAGGCGGAAGACGTTCCGGAAGAAGGCGAGGACTTTCCGCAGCGGGCCTCGAACTCCGGTAAACTCCTGGACCGTCTTCTCTACTGTGGCGTGTTGCCTCGTTATGCATTCCCGACCGATGTTGCGACTTTTCACGTTTTTGATCGTGATCGATCTTCACGATTTCGTCCGATCATGCGCTTTGCACCTCAGCAGGGCCTTCCTGTTGCGCTAACACAGTATGCTCCGAGCAAGCAGGTATGGATTTCCGGCAAATGCTATACGTCGGGTGCCATCTATTCGGTCAACTCAGATGAGCGATACTCCGCTTGGGATTCCAAACGGATTTACATGGAATGTGGCGTATGCGGTTTTGCGAAAACCTATGCCGTCGGCGAGGTGGCTAGGAACGACACGCGTGACTGTGAAGCATGCGGCGCCGAAGAAGCATTCGGTCCTGGACGGTATTGGCTCCGGCCGCCGGGTTTTGCGCATCCGATCGAGGTCCAAGAGGTTACTTCACCAGACGATGTGCCGGAAACGAGCTATGCAACTCGGGCTAAACTGTCGATGGGGACGCCGGACGAAGGGGCTGGGTGGGTACCGGTCAATGGTCGTGTTCGGGTGCTGCGATCGCGCGAGTATCTGCTGGTGTCGAATACTGGGCCAAAAAAAGAGGGTTATACCTACTGTACAAATTGCGGGCGCATCGAAGCGAGTACCGATCCTTCGCGAGTCCTGATGGGTGCCCATCGCAAGCCGTTTCCTGATGACGATGACAAACAGATCTGCGAAGGCATCAGCCCTACACGACATATCGTTCTCGGCACAGACTTCATCACGGACATCGCCCTCTTTTCGATGCGCGTTGCCCCGCCGCTGAGCCTACGGCCTGATCATTCCTCGACAGCAGCAGCTCTCAGAACGGTGAGCGAGGCTTTTGCAAGTGCGGCGTGCCAGTTGCTGGAGATCGAACCGGGCGAATTGATGGCCGAATTCCGGCCAGCGTTGACGCCGGGCGGTATGAGGGGTCTTGAGGCAGAAGTGTTCCTCTACGATACCCTTCCGGGAGGAGCAGGATTCGCCAGCCAACTCGCCGGTCGCGGACTTGATTTGATTCAATTGGCGCTTCGCGTAATGAAGTCTTGCCCCGAAAATTGTGGCGCATCCTGCTACCGTTGCCTGAGAAGCTTCAAGAACAGATTCGAGCACAGTCTTCTCGATCGGCATGTGGGCGCGGAGTTGTTGGACTATCTTCTAACCGGTGAACGGCCTCAATTCAGCCGTGAGCGGTTGCATTCGTCGACCACACTCCTCTACCACGACCTGTGCCGCCAGTCTCCCGATGGAGTGCAACTCGGAACGGGTGTTACGGTACGCGTCAGCGGTGCAACGTTAACTGCACCTATCCTTGCCGAGACTGCCGCAGGCCGGAGGTTCATTGTTGCCTTGTCGGGGCCCCTTACCCCCGACTATCCCGCCGATCCGGCGGTTGCCGGCCTTCGCTCGGACGACAAGGACATCGCCCTCGTCGTCGAAAATGAGTTCGTCGTGCGCCACAATCTTCCCGCAGCCACCCGCAATGTGCTCCAGAAGCTCAACCAATTGTAGAGGTGCCCATCCGTCGGTTCTGTGACTGGCCGGAGTACCAATCCCATCAGCCACAGACGCAGGCGCCAGCGGGAGATCTCAAGGCCATGACATGTGGGGTGTGGTTCTGCTTTCTATCCCGACTGGTGTGCGCTCTCCATCTCGGTGAGAAACCGTTCGGCGTCGATGGCGGCCATGCAGCCGCTACCCGCCGCAGTGACGGCCTGACGGTAGATGCGGTCCTGGACGTCGCCGCACGCGAAGACGCCTTCCAGGGTGGTCCGGGTGCCGTCGTGGGTCTTGATGTAGCCTAGTTCGTCCATCTCCAGGACGCCCTCGAAGAGTTGCGAGTTGGGCTGGTGGCCGATGGCGATGAAGACGCCGTCGCAGGCGAAGCTCTCGTCCTTGCCCGTCTTCACGTTCCGCAGGGTGACGCCGATGACGCCTCCGTCCTGCGCGTCGCCGTGGATGTCCGCGACGGTGGTGTCCCAGATGAAATCGATCTTGGGGTTGGCCCGGGCGCGGTCCTGCATGATCCTGGAGGCGCGCAACTCGTCGCGGCGGTGCACGATGAAGACCTTGCTGGCGAACTTGGTGAGGAAGGTGGCCTCTTCCATGGCGGTGTCGCCGCCGCCCACCACGATGAGTTCCTTGTCCCTGAAGAAGAAGCCGTCGCAGGTGGCGCAGGCGGAGACGCCGTGGCCCATGAGCCGGTTCTCGGCTTCGAGCCCCAGCAGCTTGGCGGTGGCGCCGGTGGCGATGATCAGGGCGTCGCAGGTGTAGCGGTCCTTGCCGGCTTGCAGCGCGATGGGCCGCGTGCCCAGCTCCACGGCGGTGACGTCGCCGAAGATGATTTTTGTGCCGAAGCGTTCTGCCTGTTTGCGGAACTGGTCCATCATGTCCGGGCCCATGATGCCTTCCGGGAAGCCGGGATAGTTCTCGACGTCGGTGGTGATGGTGAGTTGGCCGCCGGGCTGGGAGCCCTCGACCACCAGCGGTTCCAGGTTGGCGCGGGCCGTGTAGAGGGCGGCGGTGAGTCCGGCCGCCCCGGAACCGAGGATGATGACGCGGTAGTGGGTCTGGTCTGCCATGGGTTGCTTCTTACCATATGGTCTGTTGGCCTTGAAGGTCGGACAGCCGCGCCGGCTTGCTTTCGCGACCCCGGACGATACACTGTCCGGCGGACGGTTCGGAGGATTCATGATGGCGAAGTTGTCTCACGTCGATGAGCAGGGCCGGGTACGGATGGTGGACGTCACCGGCAAGGACGTGACCCAGCGCGTGGCGGTGGCCCGCGGCGTGGTGACCATGCGCTCGGAGACCCTGGCGGCCATCGCCGAGGGGCAGATTCCCAAGGGCGACGTCCTCACGGTGGCGCGCATCGCCGGTATCATGGCGGCCAAGAAGACCTCCGAGCTCATTCCCATGTGCCATCCCCTCAACATCAGCGGGGTCGAGGTGAAGCTGACCCCCCGGCAGGAGCCGCCGTCCGTGGAGATGGAGGCCACCGTCCGCATCGCCGGCCGGACCGGCGTGGAGATGGAGGCGCTCACCGCGGTCTCGGTGGCCGGGCTCACCATCTACGACATGTGCAAGGCCGTGGACCGGGATATGACCGTCGGCGAGATCCGGCTGATGCACAAGAGCGGCGGCAAGAGCGGCACGTTCGAGAGGCTATAGGCCGCGTCCCGCGCTCATTTCTCCTAAAGTTTCCCCCAAACACGCCGAAATATTTCATGAGCGCGGGTACCGGTGCGCCCGCTCGCCGGGACTTCCCGCTTGGACGGGTGTCCGTCTTGTGTTCGTCAACCCGGGGTTCATGATGACGCGAATCAACCAATGGCCGCTGGAGGACCGCCCGCGGGAGAAGCTGCTCGAACGGGGGGCGGAGCATCTGACGGAGGCGGAGCTGCTGGCGATCCTGCTGGGTACCGGCAGCGCCGGGCAGCAGCAGAGCGCCCTGGATCATGCCCGGCTCCTGTTGATGCATTTCGGCGGGCTTCAGGGCATCGACGATGCCTCCGTCTCCGAGCTCACGGGGCTCAAGGGCATGGGGCACGCCAAGGCCGCGCGTCTCAAGGCGTGCCTGGAGCTGGGGCGCCGGCGCGAGGACCTGCGCTGCGAGACCGGCCAGTTGCTCAGCTCGCCGGAGGAAGTGTTCCGCCACTTCCGGCCCCGGTGCGTCAACGCCAAGCGCGAGTCGTTCTACGTCGTCATGCTGAACAACCGGAACCGCAAGATCCGCGAAGTGAAGATCTCCGAGGGTTCGCTTACCGGGTCCGTGGTGCACCCGCGCGAGGTGTACAACCCCGTCATCCGCGAATCCGCCGCCGGCGTCATCTTCGTCCACAACCATCCCAGCGGCGATCCCTCGCCGAGCCGTGAGGACGTGGAGATCACGCACCGCCTCCGCCAGGTGGGCGAGGTGCTCGGCGTGCGCGTGCACGATCACGTGGTGGTGGGGCACGATCGCTTCTTCAGCTTCAACCGGGAGGGGCTTCTGTGAAGCGGCTTGACCGCTCACCGCGCTACGGAGTACGTTAACCTGTCCATTTCGTTGAGGGAAAGGCTTCGCGCCCACGCACCCTGCGGCCCTTGACGGAATAGACGGGTTCATCCGCAATAGCGTTCAGGGAGGCCAAGCAGCATGTCACAGACCAAGCATTTCTCCACGGATGTCGCCATCATCGGTTCCGGCGGAGCCGGCATCGCCGCGGGCATCGAGGCCCGCGAAGCCGGCGCTGGCGCCATCGCCTTCGAGAAAGCGGCGGACCTGGGCGGCGCCGCCATCATCTCCGGCGGCGGCTGCCTCATCGTGGGCACGCCGATCCAGAAGGAAAACGGCATCATCGACACGCCGGACCTTGCCTTCAACGACTGGGTCAAGTGGGGCGGCCCCTCGGTGGACGAGGTATGGGCGCGCTACTACATCGAGCACTCGCTCCACGACCTCTACTTCTGGGGCGAGCGCATGGGCGTCAAGTGGGTGGACATGAAGCAGCAGGAAGGCAACACGGTGGTGCGCTGGACCCGGGCGCAGAACAGCGGCCTCGGCCTGATGACGAACCTCATCGCGGCCTTCCGCGAGCGCGGCGGCGAGATCGTGCCCAACACCGAGATCGTCGAGCTCAAGCGCGACAACGGCCGGGTCACCGGCTTCGTGGGCAAGGACGCGGCCACGGGCGAGGATGTGGAGGTGGATAGCAAGGTGGTGGTGGTGGCCACCGGCGGGTTCAACTCGAACCTCGACATGGTGCTGGAGGCCAACCCCAGGCTCAAGGGCGAGCGGGTCATGGAAGGCTCCGGCCGGGGCTCCACCGGCACCGGCCACCGGCTGGTGCGGCAGGCCGGCGGCTACCTGACCCACATGGACCACATCTGGTTCTATGTCTACGCCACCCCGGACTACCGCGACCCGAATGGTCGGCGCGGTCTGGTCTTCCGCCAGGCGCCGGGCTACATCTGGATCAACCAGCAGGGCCGTCGCTTCCACAACGAGGCACTGTCCGGCGGCAACTCGGCCACGCCGGCGTTGATGGCCCAGGAACCGCGCCATGCCTGGGCCGTGGTGGACACCCCGATTGTCGCCAAGATCGAGATCGCCGACCCTTACTACCGCGCCGGCGACAAGGTGGACCGGGACAAGGTGCAGGAACTGCTCGACAACTCGCCGTTCATCAAGAAGGCGGATTCCCTGGAGGACTTGGGCCGGCGCATGGAAGTGGACGTGCCGGTCTTCCTCGACACGGTGGAGCGCTACAACCAGGCGTGCGAGCAGGGTCTGGAGAAAGAGCCCGAGTTCGGCAAGCCGCTGAAGCTCTCCAAGAAGTTCGACACCCCGCCTTACTACGCCATCCAGATCTTCCCGCTGGCGCGCAAGAACTTCGGCGGGGTCAAGACCGACATCCGCTGCCGGGTGCTGAACAAGCACTTCGAGCCGATCCCGGGCCTCTACGCCGCCGGAGAGGTGGCGGGCATGGCCGGCGGCCACATCAACGGCCGCGCGGGCCTCGAAGGGACCATGCTCGGACCATCCATCTTCAGCGGCAGGGTGGCCGGCGGCTGGGCGGCCCACGAGGCTGGCTGCGGCGACGGCTTCGTCGGCGTGCCCAACCGGGACTGACCAGCCGCGGCCAGGCGCCAACCACGGGTCACTGAAATGAGGACGGAACCACGAATCGAGAAGGTGCGGGGCTACTGCGTGCTGTGCACCGCCCACTGCGCCACCGTCGCCACGGTGGAGGACGGGCGCGTGACGCGGCTGGACCCCGACCACGATCATCCCAACGGCGGCGCCATCTGCGTCAAGGGCAAGGCGGCGCCGGAGTTGGTCTACAACGGCGAGCGCCTGGACTATCCCTTGCGGCGCACGAAACCCAAGGGCGCGGAGGATCCGGGCTGGGAACGCGTGAGTTGGGACGAGGCCCTGGATGACATCGCGACGCGGCTGCTGAGCATCCGGGAGCGCTACGGCGCCGAGGCCATCGCCATGGCCCGGGGCACCGCCAGCGGCACCTCGGTGGACGACGTGAACCAATGGTCCACGCGGTTGCTCAACCGCATCGGCAGCCCCAACTCGCTTTCCACCACCCACGTGTGCAACTGGCACAAGGATACCGTGTTCAGCTACACGTTCGGCGTGCCGCAGCCGTCGCCGGACGTGCTTCACAGCGGCGCCTTCCTCCTGTGGGGCCACAACCCGAGCTCCACGCAACTGATGCTCGCCACGGACGTCGTCACCGCTCGCAAGCGCGGCATGAAGATCGTGGTGGTGGACCCGCGCAGGGTCGGCCTCGGCAGCCAGGCCGATGTGCTGTTGCAGGTGCGCCCGGGCGCCGACGGGGCTCTGGCCCTGGCCCTCGTCCACGTCATGATCGAGGAAGGGCGGTACGACGAGGCCTTCGTGCGCGACTGGACCAACGGCCCATTCCTGCTGCGCACGGACACCGGAGAGCCGCTGACCGAGGCGGAGGTGGCGGCCGGAGGCAGCCCGGACCGGTACCTGGTATGGGACGAAGCGTCGAATCGGGCGGTGGTCTACGACCCGCGCGTCAAAGCGTTCGAGGCGGACGGCTTCCGGCCGATGGCCGCCACCGGGCCGGCGCCGAGCGATCGCTCCGGCGCGGGCAACGCAGCCGGCGTGCGGCCTGCGATTCTCGGGAGCTTTGCCGTGCCAACGAAGGACGGCGGCACAATCTCGTGCGAGCCGGCGTTCGCCGCCCTGGCGCGGCTCGCGTCGACCCACGCGCCGGAACGGTCGGAGAGCGTCACCCTTGTTCCCGCGGACAAGGTCCGCGAGGCCGCCCGCGTCCTCGGCGACAACCGGCCGGTGAGCATGTTCATGTGGAACGGCGTCGGCCAGCATACCAACGCGAGCCAGACCAGCCGGGCCATATCCATCCTGTACGCGTTGCTGGGGGACATCGACGCGCCCGGGGGCAACCTGATGCTGCCCATGGCGCCGTTTCGCGGGGTGGACGGCAAGGAGTTCCTTCCCGCCGAGGCGGCGGCCAGGCGCATCGGCCGCGACGAGAAGCCGTTGGGTCCGCCGGCCACCGTGGGCGCGTGCGCGGCCCACGACGTCTACACCGCCATCCTCGAAGACCGTCCGTATCCGGTCCGCGCCTTGATCAACCTGGGTTCCAACACCGTGCTTTCCAACGGCGACCCGGGACGAGGGCGGGAGGCCTTGTGCGCCCTGGAACTGGGGGTGGCCACCGAGCTGTTCATGACCCCCACCGCCCAGCTCTGCGACTACGTGCTGCCGGCCACGAGCTTCCTGGAGATGGAGCACCTCTGCGGCGGGTTCCGCCACCGCGTGGATGCCCGCACCCACGTCCAGTACCGGCCGAAAGCCGTGGAACCGCTGGCGGAGCGGCGCTCGGACACCTGGGTGATATTCGAGCTGGCCATGCGCATGGGCTTCGGCGACGACTTCTGGGGCGGCGACGTGGAGGCGGCCTTTGCCTACCAGTTGGAACCCACCGGCATGACCCTGGACGAGCTCAAGTCGCACGCCGGCGGGGTGACCCTGGAGAGCCCCCGGCGGTATCGGAAATATGCGGATGCCGACGGAGAGGGCCATCCGAAGGGCTTCAACAATCCTTCCGGCCGGGTGGAGATCTACTCGCACCGCATGGCGCGGCACGGGTTCCCGCCGCTGCCGGAATACCATGAGCCGGCCGTGAGCCCCGCGAGCCGGCCGGACGTCGCCGCCGAGTATCCGCTGGTCCTCACCAACGCCAAGTTCACGACGTTCGTCCACAGCCAGCACCGGACGCTGCCGAGCCTGCGCAAGGCCGCGCCGGAGCCCACCGCCGAGCTCCACCCGGATACCGCGGGCGAACACGGCGTCGAACACAAGCAGTGGATGGTCGTGGAGAGCCCCAAGGGCGCGGTCAAGGTGCGGGCCAACCTCACCGCGCGGATCATCCCCGGCGTGGTCTGCCTGCAGCACGGCTGGTGGCAACCCTGCCGGGAGCTGGAGCTTCCGGGCCACGATCCCTTCAGCGGAATCGGCGCCAATCCCAACGGGCTCGTGGACGCGGAGCACCGCGACCCCATCAGCGGCTCGCTGCCGCACCGGTCGTCCCTATGCCGGGTACGGCCGGCGGTTGACGCATAAGGAAGACACATGGTCCTCGTACTCAAGAATGAACAACTGGAAGACTTGGTGCCCATGGCGGAGGAGATCGACGCCATCGAGCAGGCCTATCGGGAGATGGGCGAGGGCGCCGCGGTCAATTCGCCCCGCGCCCGGATCCGGGTGCAGGCTCCGGGCAAGAAGCCCGGCTTCCAGTACTACTTCAACAACATCATGGGCCTCGTCCCCGGCATGAAGTCCATGGGACTCCGCATCGACTCGACCTTTTCCGACGAAGAGGAGGTGGCCGGCACCAAGCGGCGGATTTACCCCGGGGACTACGTGGGCCTTGTCTTCCTGTTCGACATGGAAGACTGCTCGCTGCTGTCCATCATGGACGACCACTACATCTCCATCTTCCGCGTGGGCGCCACCAGCGGCGTGGCGGCCAAGCACCTGGCGCGCAAGGACGCCCGGATCATGGGTCTCGTGGGCTCGGGCGAGCAGGCCAAGACGCAGCTCCTGGCGACCTGCGCCGTGCGCCAGCTCGACAAGGTAAAGGTCTACAGCCCCACCCGGGCCAACCGCGAGCGGTTCGCCGAGGAGATGACCGAGAAGGCCGGAGTGGAGATCGTGCCGGTGCACTCCGCGGAAGAAGCCGTGCGCGGCAGCGACATCGTCACCGCCGCCACCAACACGGTGGACCCCGTCATCAACGGCGAGTGGCTCGAGAAGGGCGCCTTCGTCAACAGCATCGTGGGCGGGGACAGCTACCTGTCGCGCCACGAGCTCGACGACGCCGTGATCGAGCGCGCCGGCCTGATCGTGGTGGGTTTTCGCAGGCAGGTCTTTCTCGACAAACAGGCCGAGCTGTTCCCCCGCATCGAGCGCGGCCTCATCAAGGAGGAGGACCTGCACGAGCTGGGCGAGCTCCTCACCGGCCAGTGCCGTGGCCGCGAAAACGACGACGAGATCATCGTCTTCAAGAACAACACCGGCATGGGCATCCAGTTCGCCGCCACGGCCCGCATCCTCTACGAAGCCGCCCGCAAGCAGGGCATCGGCACCGAGCTCCCCTCCGAACTGTTCATCACCGACCGCAAGGGGAAGACCTACTCGCCGTAGGCGGTGTCCCGTCCTTTTGCCGTTCGTAGCCTGTCAACCCAGAATTCGGCGGTCCAGGCCAGCGTCGAGGCCGCCATTGCGATCAGCAGACTGGCGCGCCACCATACGAGCACCGCTTCCGCGTCCCACTCGGTGAAAAGCGGCGCCGCCTCTGCCCCGATCCAGAGTAACCCTAGAGGCAGCAATAGTCGATCGGGTTTGGTCGACGGCTCAAGGAATGTCGTGTCCCCTTCCCAGGACAGCAGCAGCACGACCGTGAGGAGGTAGTAGAACAGGATTCTGATGGGAGGCTCGGCAGACGGTTCACCGGACTCTACGAGTGCCAGTCCCGACTCCACAAGTGCCAGCCCTGACTCGATGATCCATCCCACTGCCAGCAGATAGGCCGCAAGATGGGCGGCGCGCTCCAATCGCAGAAACTTTTCGTACCGATCCCGGTCGTAGGGCCTTTGTCGAAAACCCGCCATGAGCCGGAAGCACAACGGTTCTCCAGGAATAGACACCTTGACTCTCCTCGCAAGTCCGGGGCCATGCCCCAGGAGTCACACGCCCACGTCGAATGGTGAGCGTGAACCGCACCGGTGTTGTCGAACGAGCGGGAACAACTGCACGAACACCCGCACGAACCACATCCACGGTCGCCGCACCCACAGCCGCAACCATCAACCTCCAGGTCGAAGTCCTCGTGCTCGCGATCCAGGATCCATGGGATCACGACGGACCGGTTTTCCTCAGATAGGCCAACATTGCTGTTTTGTACTTCTCCTTCCTGTACTTTGAAAGCGCCATCAGTCCAGGGGTGCCGCCCGGCCGCCGAGATGCTGGGCGAGGAACCGCTCGACCCGCTGAGCGTATTTGAGCTTGTTGACAGTTTTCCTTATGCTGTGCCGCTCGTCTTGAAAGACAAGGTAGTCTAGGGGAGCGCTTCCCTTCCGAAGTTCCACGAGGAGCCGGTCGAAGTGTTCTTTCGGGACTCTCGGATCCTTGGCGCCGTGGAAGAGCAACAGGGGACGTTGGATTCGCCGGGCGTGAGTGACCGGTGAATACTGCTTGAGCTCTTGATAATCGGCCTCATTGTGCGTGTCGCCGGCGAAATGGAGCCACCAAGCCAACCTCTTAGGGTGTGTGCGGAAACCGTCTACAAGCAGGGTCAGGTCGGTCGGCGCCATGGCGCTGACGCCCGCAGCAAACTTGTGGGGCGCCTGCGCCATGGCCATCAGCGCGGCGTAGCCGCCGTAGCTGTGACCAAACACCGCGATCCGCTCAGGATCGGCATGGCCCTCGGCGATGGCCCAGTCCACCGCATCGATCAGGTCCTCCTGCATCTTCCTGCCCAATTGCCGGCGTCCCCGTTCCAGGAAACTCTTGCCGAAACCCATGGAGCCCCTGAAGTTCACTCTCAGCACCGCGTAGCCGCGATTGGCGAGAAATTGGGTCTCGGCGTCGAACCCCCACACGTCCAACAGCCACGGACCGCCGTGGATCTTGAGGACCATGGGGAGACGCTTGCCGTCGGTACCGTTCGGGACGGTCAGGAGGCCGCTGATCGCGAGTCCATCGCGCGCGTTGAAGCGCACGAGTCGTGTCTCCGAAAAAATGTTTGCGTATTTGCGCAGCCGGTGTTCGACCAGGATCTCCTTGGTTCCAGACGGCCGGTCCACGAGGTAGGTGACGGCCGCCTGTCGGTCGGTTTCGACAGCGACTATGAGGCGGGTGTGGTCCAGACTCCCGTTGGAGAATGCATGCAGAATCGGGGCCGAGCCCAAGAGGTCCTCAAAGTCCTGTTGCAACCGTTGGTCAAAGAAATGATAGGAAGGAAGTGGGTCAAAATACAGGACACCCAACGCGTCGTAACGTCGAATGTCCGTCCAAAGTTTCGCCACGTCCACGTCCGGTGCCTCGAAGACGACGCTCTGCTCCCCCGTGTCTACGTCAAGCTCAATGACCGCAGCCGTGTCCCTGCCAGCGTTGGTCAGCACGCGTATCCAGGTGGCGTCTTCTGGGTTATTCTGGACAGGCACCAGCTTGTCCCTGAACGTTCCGGTCAGCAGCGTCTTCCAATTGGCGTCCCCGCGGGCCGCCTGGAGTTTCCAGGCGCCGTCTGTGGTTTCCTGCACCCGTGCCACGACCTTGCCGCTTCGACTAACCAACCAATACGTTGTGTCTCCTTGATTTGTCGCCCGCAGGTCGTAGTCGCCGGTGTTGATATCGACTTCGTAAAGGTCGTATACGTTGTTCCGTCGGCGGTCCATCCGCACCAATACGGATCCGGGTTTGTCCAGCAACGTCAAATACCAATCAACATTGACGCCAGCGAACGGCGTGAGATCACGACCAGCATCCTGTGGCGAAAATGTATCGACCACGAACAGGTGTATCCTGAAGGGTATGTCCACGAGACGTCGCAAAAACACGTGCCTGCTGTCTAGCGCCCAGTGGAACCCGACAACGTGTTTGAGCATGTGCATGACGTAAGTATGGCCGCTACCGATCACCCGGATGTGTAGCTTGGTTTCGCCTTCGATGCGTTCAAACCACGCCAGCCGTTCTCCGTCGGGAGACAATTGGTGCCCCCAGCGCTGGACATGGTAAGTGTAGAACTCTTCGGCGGAAACGAGTCTGGGGAGTGGGGCGGCGCGAAGGGACGAATGGGTGGGCATCTCTGCAGCAGTGCCGCCGTGGCCGGAGAGTGTGAGAAGCAGAAAAATCATATAGGGAAGACGAAAAACGTGTTTCGTGACTACCGACGTCATCTCGGTACCTCCGTCGATCGCACCATTGTCAATCGAGGCTATTCAATGACAATTTTAAGGATGAAACCGCAATTTTCTTTGCCGTAAAACAGATTGGAGTGTGCCGCACGCGGAGAGGCATCAAACCCGAGATGCCGGAGTTGGCTGCGTAGTCTGGTGTCCGCTTGACGGAGACGAGCGGTGAGCCTCCCTTATGTGACCGCGATTCGTCCCACGTGGCGGGGCGGCGTGACACAGATCCCTCAGGCAACCCTGATCTGCGGTCCGGCGGGTACGAAGTAGCCGTCACGGCGGAACATGTGGATTCAGCGGCAGCACTGCACTTCACCATCAACAGGGCCACCTCAAAGATTCCTCTTGTCTCAGACCGTCATCGTCTGGGCAAAACGGTCTCGGGTTTGGAGTGAATGGCGTAGATAAATTTTTCCACCACGTAGAGAAGTAACCAACCGGAGAACAAGACAATAACAGCACCGCGCCACCAGACCAGCAGGTTCCCGAGGCGCCAGTCATTAACGAATGTTGCGGTTTCGGCCACCAATAGCAGGATCGTCAATGCGGATACGCTCAGTACAACCGAGAGGGAAAGGCTTACGAGATTCGTGTTTGCGTCCGATCTGACCGTAGGGGGCATTTTGGCCAGCGAACTGAGAACCACAAACATGACTAGCGCCGGGAGTAAAACCCGGAACGGGGCGTAGTCGAAAACCTGCCCTTTGTAACCGACGTACCAAGCAGACCACAACATCACGAAGACAGATGTAAAGAGAGTTGTGCGGTACGTTGTAACTATAACAACCCGCAATTTGTTAAGGGCCTCTTCATCATCGGGTATTCGTCGTAAGGCCGGTATAATCCTGAGTTTCATCGTTGTGTCTCGTTTCGTTACATGACGTGAAAAGGTAGTGCAATCTCTGTCATCGTAGTAGTGAAGGGGTCATCAGTGGGTAGGGGTTGGAAACAGCGTCATAAGCGGTTGACGCTGTTTCCAAAGGTGAGGTCAGTCGACTAACCCATTGGCAATGTCAGATCCGACCTCCTTGCAATCTTCGTTGGTCATGGCGGTGGCCACAACTCCGGTGGTTGCGGTGGCAATGGCGCCAATTGCAGCGCCGATGGCCGCTCCGGGACCCGTAACTGATCCAGCGAGGGCTCCACCGATGGCGCCAGAAATACCGCCGACCGTGGAAGCCTCCTGCAGCGCTGCTGCGCACTCGTCCAAGGCTGACGGCTCTTCGTCGCGACCATCGCTAGCCGATGCGCTGGCATCGTCGTCGCCCGACGACCCGTGTTCGCCGGTATCATCTCCATTGGCACCGGTGCTGTCGCACGAGCACGAACAACTGCACGACGTGCACGAACACCCGCACGAACCACATCCACCGTCGCCGCACCCACAGCCACAACCATCAACCTCCAGGTCGAAGTCCTCGTGCTCGAGATCCAGGATCCATGGGATCACGACGGACCGGTTTTCCTCTGAATAAGCCAACATTTCCATTTTGTACTCCTCCTTCCTGTATTTTGAAAGCGGACGGAACCGCCCTCACAAGTATAATCGCGGGGTGGAGCCCCGACTTTAGGAGGAGATCGCGATTTTTCCGAGAATCACGGGACGCTGTTCCACGAAGCAGCGGGAGCTCAGCCCGCCTTCACCGGCCTCCTCACCAGCAGCGTCAGCCCCGCGCACAGAACCTGTACTCCGATGAACAGGACCAGCGACAGGTCGTAGTTGCCGGTGTAGTCGTAGAGGTAGCCGAAGAACGGGGCGCCGATGGCGGCGCAGAGCAGGAGGATGGGGAGGCTGAGGCCGCGGACGGTGCCGAGGGAGATGCGCCCGAAGTAGTTGGCCCACATGACTTCCTGGAGCACGTGGGCGCCGCCGAGGCCGGAGCCGTAGAGGAAGAACGCGACGTACAGCCACAGGAGGCCGCCGGTGTTCATGGCCACCACCAGGCCCACGGCCTGGACCACGAACATGAGCGCGGTGGCCCGGCGCACGCTCACCCGCTCGCTGATGAAGCCCCACAGGAGGCCGGAGCCGAGTTGGGTGGCGGCCATGACCGTGGCCACGGACGCCGCCGCCACCATGGAGTGGCCCAGGTCCGAGATGTAGGCGAGGACGTGCAGGTTGAAGCCGGCGATGCCGATGTCGACGGTGCTGAAGATGAAGGTGATAAGCCAGAACGTGGGGGTGTGAAGGGCCTCCTGGCGGGTCCAGGTGACGTCCTCGGGGGCCGGGCCAACGGGCCGGGAGGCGGTCCGGCCGCGCCTGTCCGGGGCCGGAGCCGCGGCATAGTCGGGATCGCCGTCGGGGCGCAGCCCCATGTCCTCGGGGCTCCGGCGCATCCACAGCGCCGCCGGGATCAGGGCGAGGACGACCACAAGCCCGCCGAAGAGGATCCACACCGAACGCCAGCCGATGACCGTCAGCAGGTAGGCGACCGCGAGCGCGATGGTGGTCTTGGAAACGCCTTGGCCCACGTGGGCGATGGCCAGCGCCCGTCCGCGCCGGCGTATGAACCAGCGGGAGATGGCGACGTTGACCACGAAGTAGCAGACGAAAGCGTGGCCGATGGACACCAGGGCGACGCGTACGGCCGCGAACTCCCAGAAGTTCCGGGCGTAGCCCAGCAGCACGAAACCCGCCACCGAGATGATCGAGCCGATGACCATGAGCCGGCGCGCGCCGTGGCGGTCCAGCAGCGAGCCGATCCAGGGCGTGACCCCGGCGTAGGCTACCAGCTCGACGGAGCGCATCAGCGAGAACGTGCCCCGGGAGACCCCCATCTCGGCGGTAATGGCCTTGAGCATGACGCCCAGGGTGCTGGAGAGATAGAACGCGCACGCCACCTGCACGAGAAAACCGGTGGCGACGATGTACCAGCCGTAGAAGATCCTGGGTCTTGCCGGTGTCTGCATGCTCACGCCGCCGCTTCGGCCCCGGCCGGCGGCCGCGGCCGCCTTATCGTCAGCGTCAACATGGACGAGACCAGCAGCATGCCGATGAAAATATAGAAGGAGATCGTGTAGGACCCGGTGTAGTCATTCACGAAACCGAAGAACGGCGGACCGCAGACGCCGCACAGCAGGACGATCTGCAGGGCGGCGCCGCGCACCGTGCCCAGCGAGACCCGGCCAAAGTAGTTGGCCCACATGACCTCCTCCAGCACTTGCGCGCCGCCCAGCCCGAGTCCGTAGAAGAAGAACCCGAGGTAGATCGTGGAGAGGTCCTGCGCGTTCGCCGCCACGTACAGCCCAGCGGCCTCCACCAGGAACAGGAACGAGACGACTTTGCGGACGGTGACGCGCTCGCCGACGAAGCCCCACAGCAACCCGGAGGCCGCCTGGGTGCCGGCGATGACGGTCATGGTCAAGGCGGCCTGAAAGCCGCCGTATCCCAGGTCCGAGACGTAGGAGACGACGTGGAGGTTGAGGCCGGTGATGCCGATGTCCACCATGCCGAATGCGACGATGATCAGCCAGAAGGTGGACGTGCGCCGCACCTCGTGCCGCGTCCAGCGGACTTCGGGTTCCGGCTCATTCCCGGTACCCGCCGTCCATCCCTGCGCGCCGCCCGCGGTCCCCATCGGCTCGCGGACGGGGGCGCCGTCCGGATGAAGGCCCATGTCCTCCGGGCTCCGGCGCATGAAGATCGCCACCGGGATGACCGCGAGCAATACCACGAGCCCGCCGAACAGGGTCCACACCTGGCGCCAGGCGATGAACGTCAGCAACCAGCCCACCACCGCCGAGATGGCGATCTTGGCGATGCCGTGCCCCAGATGGGAAATGGCCAGGGCGCGCCCGCGCATCCGCACGAACCACCGGGCCACCGTGACGTTCACCACGAAGTAGCATACCAGTGCGTGGCCCACGGCCATCAGCGTCATGCGCACGGATGCGAACTGCGTGAAGGAAGCCACCTGCCCCAGCAGCAGGAATCCGATGGCCGAGAGGACGGCGCCGGTGACCATCATGCGCCGCGGTCCGTATTGGTCCAGCTTGGCCCCGATCCAGGGCGCCATGACCGCGTACAGGAGGTGTTCGCCCGAGCGCAGGAGCGAGAAAATGCCCCGGGAGACACCGAGATCGGTGGTGATGGGCTTCAGGAAGACGCTGAGGGTGCTGGAGAGGAAGAAAGCGCAGGAGATATTGGCCAGGAAACCGGCGGCGACGATGTACCAGCCATAGAAGAGGCGCGGTTTCCCGCCGGGATAGGTGGAATCAGAGGTCACGGTGCATGCATCTCTCCGAGAGTTTACTAGGCAATCGCCTCCCCGGAGTCAATCATTTCCCTTCGCCACGGCGGGGTCGTCCGGCCACAGCCGCCGGTCGAAGCGGCGCATCCAGTCGAGGCCCGTCACCCAGACCGCCACCACCGAGGAGATCAGGAGCCCGTTGGCGACGTTGAACGAGGCAACGTAGTCGCCCGTGAGATCATGCAGCGCACCGCCCAGCCAGGCCCCGGCGGCCCCGCCGAAGCCCACGCTGGCGACGGAAAGGCCGAAGATGGTTCCGAAGCCCCGGCCGGAGAAGATGTCGGCGGTGATGGCGGAGAGGATCACGGCGCGGGAACCGAAGGCGATGCCGAAGCCGCCGACGTAGACGTAAAGCAGCCACGGGTGCGCCGTGTCCGTGGCCAGGGTGAGGGCGGTGACGCCGACGGACGCGCAAACGATGTTGAGGGTGTAGGCCGCCCGCTTGGTGAAGGCGTCCGCGATGTAACCGAAGGTCACGCGGCCGGCCGCGCTGACGAACGCCATCACGCCGAAGACGCCGGCGGCCCAGATGTGACCGTAGCCGATGTCCACCACGTGGGCGACCTGATGGGTAATGACCAGCACGGTGCCGATGGACCCCAGCAAACGCGAGACGAAAAGGCTCCAGAACTGGATGCTCCTCAACGCCAGGCGCACCGACCACTGGCCGGCCGACGCGCCGCCGCTTCCCGTCGCCGCCCGCGCATCGTGCGGGCTCGGGCGGTAGGTGCTCCACACGAGCGGCACCACGGCGATGAGGATGGCCGCCGCCAGCACCTGGAACACCCGCGGCCAGCCCCAAAGGGAGATCAGCCACTGACTGAGGGGAGAGAGGATGAGGGTTCCCACTCCCACCGCGCCGTAGACGATGCCCAGCACCAGCCCGCGGCGGGTGGGGAACCACTCCGACACCACCACTACGTGGGGCACCACGCCGCTGGCCGCGAATCCCAGCGACATCACCACCCCGAAATAGAGATACAGCTCCCACGCGGTGCTCACTTGGCTACAGAGGACCAGGCCGGCCGCCAGGAGGACGCCCCCGGCGGCCACGACGCGGCGCGGTCCCAGGCGGTCCGTGAGCCGTCCGATGAACGGCGACACCAGGGCATCCATGATGAGGCTCGCGGACTGAAGCCCGGCGGTGACGCCCCGGCTCCACTGAAACGTATCGAGAAGGGCCACGAAGAAGACGGCGAAGGACGTGTGCAGGCCGCGGACGAAGCCGAAAGTCAACGAGGCGGCGCCGGCGACGATCCACGATGGGTCGGGTTTTCGTAGCATGAACTATCTCACGGACTCCCGCCGTCCCGGGTGGTCCGGCGGGGTCCCCGGCTTCCGCGGATGGCGGAGCAGCAGGACCAGGAACGCCGAGACCAGCAGGCCGGCGATGAAGGAGCTGAAAGACAGGAAGTAACTGCCGGTGTAGTCGTAGAAGAATCCGAAGAAGGGCGGGCCGGCGGTGGTGAACACGCGCGTGATCAGGAAGCCCAGTCCGCGCACCCGGCCCAGGGAGATGCGGCCGAAGTAGCTGGCCCACAGGAGCTCGCGGATCACCAGGCTTCCCCCCAGGCCGAATCCGTAGAGGAGGAACCCCAGGTACACCGAGGTGATGCCCGACGCCGACAGCGCCAGGCCGAGTCCGCACGCCTGCACCGCGAACTGGGCGACGGCGGCCTTGCGCACGTCGATGCGGTCCGCGGTGAGGCCCCAGAAGAGCGTCGCGCCCATCTGCGTCAGGGCCATCATCCCCATGACCGTGGCGGCCACCTCGGGCGAGTAGCCGATGTCCGTGATGTAGGGATAGACGTGGAGGTTCAGTCCGATGATGCCGACGCTGACGATGCCGAAGGAGAAGACCAACAGCCAGAAGGTGCTCGTGCGGACGGCTTCCTTGCGCGTCCAGGGGATGTCCACGGTGGGTGCCGGGAGGCTCTGCCGTTCCGGTGTCCGCCCGTGGGGAGGCTCGTAGGGGGCAAGGGCGCCGTCCGGCAGAAGCCCCATGTCCTCGGGACTGCGCCGGACCACCAGGAACGCCGGCAGCACCACCATGGCCCAGGTGAGGAGTCCGAACACGAGCCAGGTGTGGCGCCACCCCACCAGCGCGAAGAGCCACACGGCGAGGAGCGGCATGGTCGACTTGGCGATGCCGTTGCCGGTGTTGGCGATGGAGATGGCGCGCCCGCGCTTGCGCACGAACCATCGCGAGATCATCACATTGACCACCATGTAGCTGATGAGGGTGTCGCCCATGGTGACCGGGAGCCAGCGCAAGACCATGAACTGCCAGAACTCCTGCACTTGGCTCAGCAGGACGAAGCCGGCGCCTCCCACCAGCGCGCCCGTGATGATGAGCCAGCGCGCGCCGTAACGGTCGATGAGGGGGCCCACCAGGGCGGCCACCACCGAGGACAGCATGACCTCGCCGCTGCGGATGAAGGAGAAGACGCCCCGGGAGATACCGAACTCCGCGGTCAGGGGCTTGAGAAAAACGCTGAGGGTGCTGGAGAGGGCGAAGGACGAGCCCAGGTAGCAGATGAAGCCGACGCCGACGATGTACCAGCCGTAGAAGATCTTGCGCGTCACGATATCGAGTGGTTCGAGGCAGCCTTTGAAACGGATAGTTCCCGTTTACTGGTGCGCTTGGGGAATGGCAAACGGCGCGCTCGCGCACATCCCGAGTACCGTTCACGTAAACGGGCGCCGGCGGATGTACGGTCCACGAAAAAAGGCATGGTTCCAGGTGAAATGGCGCAGAATTTCTTGACTTGGGTCGTGTCGCGCCTTAACCTTAAACCGAGAACAAATAGTTGGAAAAAGAAAAGGGAACCGGTCTCGGTCTAATGAGGAAGGACGGTACCGAGATGAGGGAAGAAACGAAAACCACGGAGGTTGCCGGAACGGCCGCGGAGGCTCGGGAACAGCCCCGGGAACGCCTCGCGGCGGAAGCGTTCGACGCGGTCATGCTGTTCGACGCCGACGGTGTGGACGCGGCACAATACGCGGAGACCATCCAGCGCAAGACGCCGCTGGAGCCCGAGAAGCTCCTGCTGCTGGCTCTGCTCGAGGACGCCCTCTCCTGCTACCGCAAGTACCTGTTCGCCCGGACCGCCAAGAGGCAGACGGAGTTCCGGGAAGCCGAGGAATGGATCTTCGATACGGAGGACACCCGCTTCGTCTCCTTCGACAACGTCTGCGGCATTCTGGGCATCGAGCCCAGCTACCTGCGCCGGGGGCTTCGGGAGTGGAAGGCGGACAAGGTCGCGGCGCGCGCCAGCGCCATGGGCGAAGCCGCGTGACACACCCGACCGGGGCGAGCGCGCGTCCGCTACCGCCCGGATTTCTTGAATTCCGTGCGCAGCTCGGAAGCGAGCCGCCCCAGCCGGTAGGTCTTCCAGTCGATGAACTTGGCGTAACCCGCCAGTCGCGGGTGCACCCTTCCGATCTCACGCCACATCTTCTGCGTGATGTCCCGGTAGTCGGGATGCCCCTGGGGCAGCGTCCGCAGCTCGCCGATGTGCACCGCCTCCCGCAGGTTCATCTTCATGTACCAGCGCACCCGATAGGCGAACGGCACCACGTACTGGGCCTCGCGCGGGTGGTCCGCATGAATGCGGTGGTGGACTTCCGCCGCCCGCTCCATGCAGCGCCGGTACGCATCGCCGAAGCCGGCCTCGACGATCTCGGGCGGCGTGTCGTAGCCGTGCGCGGTGGTGAAGTCCTGGCGTTCCTGGGTGAGCAGCCGGTGCCGCTGCAGGTCCCGGTAGATGCCCAGGTTGCCGATGATGTCGAAGGTGTAGAAGACCTGCTCCAGCGCGCGTCCCGGCTTCTCGCGCCGGTGCCGGCGGTCCTTCATGTAGGCGTCGAGCACCGCCTGCCGCCGTTCCTCCGGCATGTCCGCCGCCAGCTCGCGCAACCGTGACAGGGGTTCGCGCGTGTGCGGGTACAGGATGGCGGCGATGACCCGCTCCTCCGCCTGGCGGTCGTAGTCCACGAGCGTCACGTTCCCGGTTTCCCGCGCCGTCTCCGTGACCAGTTCCCGCGCCAACGCGCGCGTCCCGCTGAAAGTTTCCGACAGCCAAGCGCTCGCCCGCGCCCGCTTGACGAACGACGGGATGAGCGCGTCGAGCTCCCCGCGCATGGCGGAGCCGAGGTCGCGTATTTCGGCGAGGTCACTGGAGTAGCACTTCGACAGCAGGTACTCGTAGGCCTGTCCGACGCCGAAGAGCCCGACGTTGGTGCGTGTGGCCGCCGGCAGGTAGCCCCGCAGGATGTCGCACGCATGGGCGCGCACGGTGGAACGGTAGGCGCTCTCGGCCCACCTGGCGAGCTTCTCGTCCTTCCGCGCGTCGGCGTAGGAGATGGGGTCGCCGGTTCGCGGGTTGCGCAGTTCCGTCTCCTCCAGCGGCAGGGACTTGCGCACGTGCTCGATCACCGGCTCCATCTGGCGCGAGTACGAGTCGAACAGAAGCTCCATGAGCTCCAGGTAGTCGCGCCGGTGCGGCGAAGCGTCCAGGGTCGGCTCGACGTAGTACAGGTAGCGGCCGGAGGCGTCCTTGCGGTCGAAGCGCACGTAGCGGGTGGACTTCTCCAGCGGCGCCATGCCGATGCGCGCGTCCTCCAGGACCTTGGCGGCCACGTTGGAGATGTCCTCGCAAGCCACGTGGGCGCCGCCGAGCTGCGCCACCGAGTCGTCGCCGTAACCCACGAGCACCCGGTCGTAGAAGGCGCGGGCGCGCCGCACCGCCGGGTCGTCGGGTGCCGCGGGCTCCGGTACCCCGAGGGCGGGGGAGAGGTCGGCGTCTCCCAGGAACTCGTCCAGGAACGTGCGCCGGAGGTCCCTGGCCGAGCGGCTGTAGCGGGAAAACAGCGCTCCGGCCACCTCCTGGGGCAGGCGCAGGCCGAAGACCGGCCGGTCCACGTTGGTGAAGAAGGGCGCGAGCCGCTCGCGCTCCGCGGGACTGAAGGGTTCCATGGATGTCGGGCTCGATCGGAAAGAATTGAGTTAACAGTTGCGGATCGGCCAGATCAAGTGAAAAGCTGGTGAAATGGCGCCCGAAGGCACCGGTCCGCATTGTGCGCGGCCCGGATCATCTGGCACACTTGAGTTGAGAACAAGAAGCTCACGCGCCAAGGAGTCCATCGTCCATGAGCGACGCCCGTCTCGACGAATTGTGCATCAACACCATCCGCACCCTGTCCATCGACGGAGTCCAGCAGGCCAATTCCGGTCATCCGGGCACGCCCATGGCCATGGCACCGGTGGCCTACTGCCTGTGGCAGCGCTTCCTTCGTTTCGATCCCGACGATCCCATCTGGCCCAACCGGGACCGCTTTGTGCTGTCCGCGGGCCACGCCTCCATGCTCCTCTACTCGCTGCTGCACCTGACCGCGGTCAAGGCGGTGAGCAAGGACTACGAGACCCTGGGGGACCTGTCGGTGCCGTTGGAGGCTCTGAAACAGTTCCGCCAGCTCGACAGCCGCTGCCCGGGTCATCCCGAGTACCGCTGGACTTCGGGGGTGGAGACCACCACGGGCCCCCTAGGCCAGGGCGTCGCCACCAGCGTGGGCATGGCCATCGCCGGAAGCTGGATGGCCGCGCGCTACAACCGGCCCGGCTTCGAGGACCTGGTCGACTTCGACGTCTACGCCCTGTGCGGCGACGGCTGCATGATGGAGGGGGTGTGCAACGAGGCCGCGTCCCTCGCCGCGCACCTCAAGCTCTCCAAGCTGTGCTGGATCTACGACAACAACCGCATCACCATCGAGGGCCACACCGCCCTGGCCTTTTCCGACGACGTGGCCACGCGCTTCCTGGGCCACGGCTGGAACGTGGTGCGCGTGGGCGACGCCAACGACCTGGAGATGCTGGAGCGGGCGTTCCGCACGTTCCACGACACCACCGACCGGCCCACCCTGATCATCGTCGACAGCCACATCGGTTACGGCTCGCCCAACAAGCAGGACACCAGCGGCGCCCACGGCGAGCCGCTGGGGGTGGAGGAGGTGAAGCTTACCAAGAAGCGCTACGGCTGGCCGGAGGACGCGCGCTTCCACGTTCCCGACGGCGTGCGCGAGCATTTCCGGGCGGGCATGGGAGAACGCGGCAAGGCCCTGCGGGATGCCTGGTTCGCGCGCATCGAGGACTACCGGGCGCGCTATCCGGAGCTGGCGGACGAGCTTTACCGGATGCAGCACCGCCAGCTTCCCGAGGGCTGGGACCGGGACCTGCCGGAGTTCCCCGCGGACCCCAAGGGGCTGGCCGGCCGGGACGCCTCGGGAAAGGTGCTGAACGCGCTGGCGCGGAACGTGCCGTGGCTCATGGGCGGCGCCGCGGACCTCGCCCCGTCCACCAAGACGCGCCTCACCTTCGACGGCGCCGGCGATTTCTCGGCCGAGAACCGTGCCGGGCGCAACCTCCACTTCGGCGTCCGCGAGCACGCCATGGCCTCGGTCATGAACGGCATGGCGCTGATCAAGGTGCGCGCCTTCGGCTCGGGCTTCCTCATCTTCAGCGACTACGCGCGCGGCGCCATCCGCCTGAGCGCCCTCATGGAGCTGCCGGTGGTCCACGTCTTCACCCACGATTCCATCGGCGTGGGCGAGGACGGGCCGACGCACCAGCCGGTGGAGCACCTGGCCTCGCTCCGGGCGGTGCCCGGCCTGATGGTGCTGCGCCCGGCCGACGCCAACGAGGTGACCGCGGCCTGGAAGGTCATCATGGAGCGGCACCACGAGCCCGCGGTGCTGGTGTTGACGCGCCAGGCGCTGCCGACCCTGGACCGCGAGCGTTACGCCTCGGCCGACGGCGTAACCCGGGGCGCCTATGTGCTTGCCGATGCACCCGGCGGCAAGCCCGAGGTGCTGCTGCTCGCCACCGGCAGCGAGGTGTCGCTGTGCGTTGAGGCCCACGAGACCCTGACCGCGGAGGGCGTCCGGGCGCGGGTGGTGAGCATGCCCTGCTGGGAACTGTTCGACGACCAGGACGAGGACTACCGCGACAGCGTGATCCCGCCGGAGGTCACGGCACGGGTGTCGGTGGAGCAGGCGTCGGTGTTCGGCTGGAGCAAGTACACCGGCCTCACCGGCCACCAGATCGGCATGCGCTCCTTCGGCGCCTCGGCGCCCCTCAAGGACCTGCAGAAGAAGTTCGGTTTCACCGCGGCCGACGTGGTCGCCGCGGCCAAGGCGCAGCTCGCACGGAGGAAAACATGAACCCGTTGAAAGCCCTGAACGAACACGGCCAGTCCGTCTGGCTCGACTTCATCCAACGGAAGCTGCTCACCGGCGGCGAGTTGCAGCGCCTTGTGGAAGAGGACGGCCTCAAGGGGGTCACGTCCAATCCCGCCATCTTCGAGAAGGCCGTGGCGGACAGCGACGACTACGACGATCTCATCGCGCGCATGGGCGGCGACGGATCGGCGGACCCCAAGGCCGTCTACGAGGCCATCGCCACCCGCGACATCCAGGAGGCGGCGGACGTGCTGCGGAAGGTGTACGACGAGACCGACGGACGCGACGGCTACGTCAGCCTGGAGGTGTCGCCCTACCTGGCCCACGACACCGAGGCGACGGTGGCCGAGGCCCGGCGCCTGTGGAACACGGTGGCGCGGGACAACCTGATGATCAAGGTGCCCGGCACGCCCGCCGGGGTGCCGGCCATCGAGCGCCTGATCGGCGAGGGCATCAGCGTCAACGTGACCCTGCTGTTCGCCCGGGAAGCCTACGAGCAGGTGGCCCAGGCCTACATCCGGGGGCTGGCCAGGGCGGCCGCCGACGGCCGCGACGTGGCGCGCATCGCCAGCGTCGCGAGCTTCTTCATCTCGCGCATCGACTCGCTGGTGGACGACACCCTCATGAAGCGCATGGAGACCGCCGACGAGCACGAGAAGGAACGTCTGCGCGCTCTCATGGGCCAGGTCGCCATCGCCAACGCCAAGGTGACGTACAAGCGCTACAAGGAGATCCTCCAGGGCGAGGGCTGGCAGGCGCTGTCGGGCAAGGGCGCCCGGCCCCAGCGGCTCCTGTGGGCCAGCACCAGCACCAAGAACCCGGACTACCCCGACGTGCTGTACGTCGACGAGCTGATCGGCGCGGACACGGTCAACACCATTCCGCCGGCCACGCTGGACGCCTTCCGGGACCACGGCAAGGCGCGGCAGAGCCTGGAAGAGGACGTGGAGGGAGCGGCCGAGACCATGGCGGCCCTGGAGGCGGCGGGCGTGTCCATGAAGGAAGTGACGGACAAGCTCCTGGACGACGGGGTGCGGCTCTTCTCCGAGGCGTTCGACAAGCTGCTCGCGGCGGTCGAGGCGGAATGCCGGAAGGCGGCGGACCGGGGCGGCGACTCGTCCTGAAGGATCGAAGGGCGCGCGGCGCCACAGGCGACCAAGGCAGACATGAGCAAATTCGAGATACTCCCCTCCATCCTCTCGGCGGATTTCCGCACCCTCGGACAGCAGATCGCCGAGGTGGACGAGGCCGGCGCCGACGCCATCCACGTGGACGTGATGGACGGCCGCTTCGTGCCCAACATCACCATCGGCCCGCTCATCGTCGAGGCCGCCCGCCGCAGCACCGAACTGCCCCTGGACGTGCACCTGATGATCGTCGAGCCGGAGCGCTACCTGGAAGACTTCGCCAAGGCCGGTGCCGACACGCTGCTGGTGCACCAGGAGGCCTGCCCGCATCTCCACGGCACCGTGCAGCAGATCAAGTCCCTGGGCAAGAAGGCCGGCGTTGTGCTCAACCCGGCCACGCCGCTGGCCACGCTGGACGAGATCTTGCCGGAACTGGACCAGGTCCTGATCATGAGCGTGAACCCGGGCTTCGGCGGCCAGAGCTTCATCGAGAGCAGCGTGGACAAGCTGCGCCGCCTCCGGCGCACGCTCGACGAGCGCGGCCTGGAGACCGCCGTGGAGATCGACGGCGGCATCGGTCCGGACAACGCCGCCCGGGTCGTGGCCGCCGGCGCCCGCCTGCTGGTGGCCGGTTCCTCCGTCTACAAGGCGCCGGGAGGCGCCGCCGAAGGCGTCAGGCGCCTGAGGGCCAGCGTGCCCACGGAGTCATAGCGCGCGCGTTCCCTTGATTTTCGCTTCACTGCGGCGGGAACCTGACATCGACCCGCCGCTCTTCCCCGGCTTCCACCACCACCCGCCGCGACGCTTCCCCCAGCCGTTCGTGCCAGAAACGGGCCTCGTAGGTCCCCGGCGGGATGTCCTCGATCACGTAACGGCCGCGCGAGTCGGTCACCGCGAAGAACGGGTTGGACGAAACCACGATGTAGGCGCTCATCCACGCGTGGTGCAACTCGCAGATGATCTTCAGGAGGCCGGGCCGATCCAGGGTGCGCTTGACCCGGCGCCACCAGGGCAGCCCGTCGTTGAACACGGTGCGCGGCCCCAGGCGCGCGTGCGCGTCGTGGAGGATGGGGTCGCTGTTCAGGAGGAGGAGGGTGCTGCCCACCTGGGCCGCCTGCACGTGGGGGGCGAAGCGGCAGCCGATGTTGTCGAGCTGGATGGCGCCGGGTGGCCGTGCGTGGCCTTCAAGACCCGTCCCGCTCAGGGTCACCACGACGTTCTTCAGGCCGCCCTCGGGACCGACAACGAGACTCTGGTCGGGAACGGCGGAGCCGCAGAAGGCCCGTTCCTTGTGGACGCGCAAAACGCCGGGCCGTGGCGGGTGTCCGCCGATGCGCAAGGTGCCGGCCAGCGCGCCGGTGTTGCTGGAAAAGCGGTTTGGTTCGGGGACTCGGGATTCCGCGCGGTCCAAGGCTTGGCCCGCTGCCGGTGACGCGGCGGTCAGGATGAAAAACGCGAGGACCAGCCGGAAGAAAGGGAAACGGGAAGGCTCGATCGGGCCTTCCCGTTTCCCTGATGGTTTGCCGTAGTGTAACTGCCTCACCCGGAGGCGCTCAAGCGGCTCTGCCGAGCCTTCCGCCGGCGTCCGCTATACCGCGTGGCCGCTCGACTGGACCTCCGGGTTCACCAGCTCCACGGCCGGCTTGTCCTCGTCGAGCAGGCCCCAGCTCTTGATCCATGCGGCGGTCCGCTCCAGCTCCTCGGCGGGAATCGGCGCCGGATCCACCACCACGAGGCGGCTCTCGCGCAGGTCGTCGACGGTCAGGGCGGCGATCTCCGGATCGTCCTTGTGGTAGTCGATGAAGTACTGCAGGTACTTTCTCTTGTCGGCGTTGACCCGGCGCACGGCCTCGCGCACCGCGCGGTTGAACATCGCGTAGGTCTCGGCGTCCACGGTGTCCGCGGCGACCTCGGTGCCGTGCAACGAAGCGGCCACCACGATGCGGCACCCCTTCTTCTCCGCCAGCGTCAGGTACGGCTCGGTCAGCGTGGTGGACTCGATCTCGCCCTTCATCACCGATTCCAGGCGGTAGCGCGAGCCGCGCGGCGCCTGACAGAGGTTGATCTGGTCGCGGGTGAGGAACCCCTCGAGCATGTGCAGCGCCAGGTAGTGGGTGCCGAAGTAGAAGGGTACGCCCACCAGGCGGTTGGCGAGTTGCTGGGCCGTCTGCACCGGCGAGTCGGGCCGGACCACGAGCCCGGCGTACGCGATGATGGAGCGGCGGCCGATCTGCCGGCCGTTGTCGACCACCGAATCCTGCACGCGGCAGTAGTTGCCCCACTCACACGCGTTGTACATGTCGGCCTTGCCCTGCTCGAAGAGCATGCCGTGGCTCGCATGCGGGTTCGCGTCCTTGGGGTTGGTGAGGTCGGTGTGGGTCTGGATGTCGCCCGTCCCTCTGTCGGCGAACTCGACCTGCAGGCCTTCCTTCTCGAACAGCCCTTCGTTGTAGGCCACCAACTCACACAGCCCTTGAAACGGCGCGGTGCTCTCCAGAACCAGCTTCTTCATCGTTCGCTCTCCTTTATCTTAGAGTTCTTCAGGGGTTACGCAGAACCATTGCTCACTGGAAAGTGCATACCACAAGTCCAACCCGGATCGCAAGAAGCCGGGTGTCAGGGGTTTGACAGGAGAGTTGTCTCCGAACTTCCTTCGTGCCACACTCGCTCGTGCGCCATGCCAGAGTCTTCTTCACGACCGGCCGCCCCGCGAGTCCAGACCGGGCAGTCGCCGGGCGCCGCCCACCAGGACGGATCGTACAAGGACGTCGCCCAATCCACCGTCTCCTTCGGGGCGTTGCGCCACCGCCACTTCCGCGCCTACTTCTGCTTTACGATGCTGTCCATGATGGCGGACAACATCGAGCACGTCATCAGCTACTGGGTCATATTCGAGCTGTTCCGGTGGCCGGAGCTGCAGGGCTTCGCGGTCATCAGCCACTGGTCGCCGTTCCTGCTGCTGTCCTGGTACGTGGGCCTGCTGTCGGACCGTTTCGACTGCCGCCGGGTGATCCAGTGGGCCATGGTGCTCTACTTCGTGCTGACCATCGCCTGGGCCTGGTTCATCATCACGGGCACGCTCACGGTAGGGATCACGTGCGCGCTGCTGGTGGTGCACGGCGTCGCCGGAGTGCTGTGGAGCCCGGGCAGCCAGCTCATTTTGCACGACATGGTAGGGCCGGAGTTCCTCCAGAGCGCGGTGCGCCTCAACGCCACGGGGCGGCAGTTGGGGATCCTCGCGGGGCCGGCCGTGGGCGGCTGGATGATGTGGCAACTGGGCCCGGCATGGGGCCTGGTGGTGAACGCCATGTTCTACATCCCCCTGACGCTGTGGCTCTTCACCGTCCCCTACACGGGACACGGCGCCAGCACCAAGACCGTGAAGGCGCGCCGGACCACCTGGGCGCGTTCCCTGGAGGCCCTGCGCGAGGCCCGCACCAATCGCGTCATCGTCTCCATGGTGTGCCTCGTGGGCCTCTCCTCGCTGATCGTCGGCAACGCCTTCCAGGCGCAGATGCCCGGCTTCGCGCTCAGGCTGGGCCAGGGCGAGGCGGGCTACAGCGTGCTGCTGGCCGCCAACGGCGCCGGCGCCTTCGCGAGCGGCGTGCTGCTGGAGAGCCGCGGGTTCCTCCAGGCGCGGGCGCGCACGGCCGTGCTTCTGGCCATCCTGTGGTGTACGGCCCTCGGCATGTTCGCGTTCACGCCGTACTTCTACGTGGCGGTGGGCCTGCTTTTCCTGGCCGGCTTCCTGAACCTGGCCTTCCTCACCATGTCGCAGACGCTGGTCCAGCTCATCTCGCCGGCGCACCTGCGCGGGCAGTTGATCGGCCTGTTCATCATGTCCGGCCTCGGGCTGCGCACCTTCAGCGGCTTCACCGTGGGGGTCATGGGCGGCGTCGTCGGCATCCAGTGGTCCCTGGGACTGAGCTGCGCCGTGCTGCTCGCGGTCATGCTCTTCCTGCTCGTCGTCACCGCCCGCGCCCGCGACGACGAGGCCGTCGCCTGAACACGCGCGGCATCGGGCCGGCCGAGGTCCTGGCCGGCTTGCGCGCGTGCCGGCGGCGTGGCACACGAACCCCATGCCTTCCACCAAGACCCCGTCCACGAAGACCCTCTACCTGGCCAATCCCTACGGCTTCTCGGCGCAGCAGCGGGAGGGGCCGCTGGCGGCGCTGACGACGGCGCTGGAAGCGCTCGGAGTGGAGGTGTGGGAGCCGTTCGCGCGCAACAACCAGGTGGACAAGGCGGGGGCCGGCTGGGCATACCGCATCGGTCAGGCCGATCTCCGCGATGTGCGCGACGCGGACGGGCTGTTCGCGGTGGTCAACGGCTGTCCCCCGGATGAGGGCGTCATGGTGGAGCTGGGCATGGCCATCGCCTGGGAAAAGCCGGTTTTCCTGTTTCGGGACGACTTCAGGCGCTGCACCGACAGCGAGGCGTATCCGCTGAACCTGATGGTCTTCACCGGGCTTCCGCGGTCCGGCTGGGAGGCCTACTGGTACACCTCGGTGGAGGACATCGGCAACCCCGACAAGGCGCTGGCGCGGTGGGTGAGGGAAGGACTCCCCGGTGGTTGTTGACACGGTATCGCTTGATCTATTAACTTCTCACTGGTTCAAATAGTGACTCCAAGCAGAATAGAACACGTACGCTGTTCGAGATGACTGTCATGAAGACAGCGCTTCCCCGGCTTTCCCTCGACCTTGAGCCCGAGCTTTCGTCAGCGCTCAAGGACTTGGCCGAGGCGGTTGCGCGTTTTGGCGAGGCCAACGGACTTTCCGAGGCGCAGATTCACAACCTGAGCCTGGCCCTGGACGAACTGGCGACCAACACGATTTCGTACGGGTTCGCGGATGCGGACCGGCAGGAACTGCGCGTGGAGTTGCGCATCGAGGCCGACCAGGTAGTGGCCCAACTCGATGACAGCGGCATCGCTTTCAATCCGTTCGAGGAAGTCTCCGAGCCCGATCTCCATGCCTCCATCGACGACCGTCCCATCGGCGGCCTCGGCGTCTTCCTGACCAGGACTCTTTTCCCGAATCCCGACTACCAACGTGTTGACGGATACAACCGAATTACTCTACGCGCCCCCGTGAAAGGAGACAGTTGATGGCAACCGGAAGCGTTTTGGACCTCACCACCGAGACCGAGGGCGACACCACGGTCGTCATTCCCGCGGGCCGCATTGATGGCAGCACGGCCAGCCCTTTTCAGGAGTCTCTGCTGAAGCTCATCGAAGGAGGCAAGGGCTCCCTCGTCGTGGACTTCGAGAACATCGAATACATCAGCAGCGCCGGGCTCCGGGTTCTGCTGCTGGCCGCGAAACAGTTGCAGGCGGGGGGCCGAAAGATCGTCCTCTGCGCCATGCGGGACCACATAGCCGAGGTCTTCAAGATCAGCGGTTTCAGCGAGATCCTGGCCATTCACCCGACGCGGCAGGACGCCATCGATGCCGGATAACCTCGAAGAAGCCATCTCCGAGGCTCTGGCCGAGGCGACGGACGGGCCCATCAAGATCCTGGTGGTGGACGACGAGGTGGATCTTGAGGCCCTGGTGCTGCAGAAGTTTCGCCGACGCATCCGCAGGAACGAGTTGGTGTTCGAGTTCGCGCACAACGGGCAGGAAGCCATGGAGAAGCTCGATGTGGACGACGAAATTTCGATGGTCATCTCCGACATCAACATGCCCGTGATGGACGGCCTCGCGCTGCTCAAGCAACTGAACGAGACCCGCCCCAACATTCGCTCGGTGATCGTGTCGGCCTACGGCGACATGAACAACATCCGCACGGCGATGAACCGCGGGGCGTTCGATTTCGTCACCAAGCCCATCGACTTCAACGATCTCGAGATCACCATCGACAAGACCCTGAGGCACTTGGCGCTGGTGCGCGAGGCCTTGTCCAACCGGGATCAGTTGGTGGCCCTGAGCCGGGAGCTGGACGTGGCGCGGGACATGCAGGCGTCGGTGCTGCCGCGCAGCTTTCCCTCCACCGCGCGCTACAACACGCACGGGCTCATGGTGCCGGCGAAGGAGGTCGGGGGCGACTTCTATGATTTCGTTCCCCTGGGAGAGGACAAGATCGGCGTGGCCATCGGCGACGTGTCGGGCAAGGGCGTCCCGGCCGCGCTGTTCATGATGGCTTGCCGCACGCTGCTCCGAAGCCACGCGCTGGAGGGCGGACGGCCGGACGAGGCTCTCGCCTACGTCAACAACCTGCTGGCCGACGACAACGAAAGCTGCATGTTCGTCACCCTGTTCTACGGCGTCTTCGACTCCGGGAGCGGCGTCTTCAACTACTGCAACGGAGGCCACAACCCTCCTCGCCTCGTGCGCAGGGGCGGGCAGGTGACGGCCCTGCCCACCACCAGGGACGTGGCGCTGGGCGTGCTTCCCGGCCACGCGTTCGGCCAGGAAACCCTCCAGCTCGAGTCCGGCGACCTGCTGTTCTTCTACACGGACGGTGTTACCGAGGCCGAGGGACCGGGATCGGAGGAACTCGGCGAGGACCGGCTCGACGCCCTGCTCGCCACGCTCGACGACACCTCGTGCGACGACGTCACCTCCCGGGTGCTCGACCAGGTGCGTGAGTTCGCCGCCGGGAACCCGCAATCGGACGACATTACCTGCGTGGCATTGCGCTATCTCGGAGGCTAGTGAGGGGGTTGGCGCGATACGTGGCGGCATGGCTGCTGCCGGCCTTGGCCATCCTCGCGTCCGTGGCCTTGGCGCCGCCGGGCGAACTGTCGGCGCAAACCCCGACCGCGAGCGCGAATGCCCAAGGGGTTCGCCCGGACGCCGTCGTGTTCGGGCAATCCTGCGCCTTGAGCGGCCCCGCCAAGGCCTTGGGAGAGGGGATGCGCCTGGGCATTGCGGCGGCCTTCGAGGAGGCCAACCGGGCCGGCGGCATTCACGGACGGCAACTGCGCCTGGAGACCCGCGACGACCGCTACGAGCCCGAGGCGGCCATCGCCAACACCAACCATCTCATCGGCGAGAAGCGGGTCTTCGCGTTGATCGGCGCCGTGGGGACGCCCACGTCGAAGGCGGCGGAACCCATCGCCACCGAGGCCGGCGTTCCCTACGTCGGCGCCTTTACGGGCGCGGAGTTCCTGCGCGACGCGCGCCGGCGTCCCACCGTCATCAACGTACGCGCCTCCTACTACCAGGAGACCGAGGAGATGGTCGAGCGCCTCACCCGCGACCTGGGAGTGCAGCGCATCGGCATCCTCTACCAGGACGATTCCTACGGGCGCGCCGGGCTCGCGGGTACGCTTCAGGCACTCCACCGGCGCGGCATGACGCTGGTGGCGGAGGCCACCTATCCGCGCAATACCCGGGCGGTCAAGACCGCGGTGCTGGACCTGCGCGAGGGCAGGCCCGAGGCGGTCATCATCGTCGGCGCCTACGAGCCCGTGGCGGAATTCATCAAGTGGTCCCGCTACCTGGACTTCAATCCCGTCTTCGTGAACATTTCCTTCGTCGGCAGCTCGGCGCTGGCAAGAGCGCTGGGTCCGTCGGGCGAGAACGTCATCGTGACCCAGGTGGTGCCCTTTCCCCACGACCGGTGGATTCCGGTTGTCGGGCAATACCATGAAGCGCTGCGCGCGGTGGCCGCCAGCGCGGAACCGGGCTTCGTTTCTCTGGAGGGATACCTGACCGGAAGGGTCGCCGTGGAGGCGCTGCGCCGGGCCGGACCGAACCCCACGCGCGAGGGGTTCATCCGCGCGCTGCAGAAGGCCGGCACCATGGATCTCGGCGGCTTCCTGCTGCTTTACGGGGAGTCCGACAACCAGGGCTCCGACCGGGTGTACCTGACCGTGATCGACGGCTCCGAGCGCTTCCGTTCGATCCGGCATCTGGAGCGGCCTTGAGTCTCGCCAACCTTCTCGCACGCGTCGAGAGCCGGCGTATCGGCCTCGGCGTGAAGATGTACGCCGCCTTCGGCGCGGGAGTGCTGCTGATGCTGGCGGCCAGCGTGGTGGCGCTGGTGTCGTTCGGCGTCGTGAGCAACTCGCAACGGCACATTACCGAACGGAGCGTGCCCAGCCTGGTGGCGGCCATTCGCGCCGCGCAGCAGAGTTCGGCGCTGGTCGACGCGGCGCCGCGGCTTGTTTCGGTCTCGTCCGCGGAGGAGCTCACCGAGGTCAGGGCAGCCATCGCCAGGGACAAGGAACTGCTCAACAATCTGATCGAAGAGCTGCGGGAGCAGGATTCGCTGGAGAATCAGCAACAGGCGGATACGCTTCGTTCCCTTGCCGATGCCCTCACCACGACGCTGGAAAAGATCGAGCGGTCGTCCTCGCGACGACGGGAACTCAAACGCCGGCTGGACACGCGGGAAGCCGAGATCCCGGTCATGACCCGGCAGATCGACCGCATCCTGGTGCCCGAGATCGACGGTCAGGCTTTCTTCCTCGCCACGGGCCTGAGGGAACTCGGCGACAGCCCCGCACCTCCGGCGGAACGAACCTCGTACGCGGAACAGGTACGGTACCGCGATCTGCTGACGCTGCACACGCAGGCCAACCTCGCCGCGAGGCTGCTCGCGGAAGCCACGGTGCTGAACGACCGCACCTTGATCCAGCCCGTCCGAGAGCGCTACAACGCGGCGCTCGGCTCGTTCGAGCGCGCGTTCCGTTCTTCCGAGGCCCACGCGTCCCCCACGCGCATGCTCGACTTCGAGTTCGAACGCCTCAAGTCCCTGGGGCAGGGGGCCGAGGGAATCTTCGACCTGCAGGAAGCCATCTTGCGCCAGGCGGAAATGGAGGCGCGTTACATCGACGAGAATCGCGCCACCGCGGCCAGCCTGCTGGCCACCATGGACCGGGTGGTGGCGGTGGCGGACCGCCAGGCGGACGCGGCCAGCGACGCCTCCACCGCGGCGGTGAGCACCGGCATGGTGGTGTTGGTGCTGCTCAACGTGCTGAACGTCATCGGCGCCGTCGCGCTCGGCGTCTTCGTCGGCCGCTATCTGATCCGGCGCATGACCGGGCTGGCGGCGTCCATGCGTTCCATGGCCGAGGGCAACCTCGAGGTGCCGGTGGAGGTGAGGGGCAACGACGAGGTCACCGACATGGCGGAAGCCCTGGAGGTATTCCGGCGTCACGCCCTGGAAGTGCAGCGGCTCAATCTCGTGGAGAAGCTGGCCGACGAGCTGAAGGACAAGAACACCGAGCTGGAGCAGACTCTCCAGGACCTGAAGACGGCCCAGAACCAGGTGGTCATGCAGGAGAAGCTGGCCTCCCTGGGGCAACTCGCCGCCGGCATCGCGCACGAGATCAAGAACCCGCTCAATTTCGTCAACAACTTCTCGGAGGTTTCAGGCGAGCTCATCGAGGAGGTGCGGGAGGTCCTGGGCGAGGTCCGTGAGAAAGTGCCGGAGGACGCGCGGGATGAGATCGAGGGAATCCTGGACGACCTGACCTCGAACCTCGAGAAGATCAACCAGCACGGCAAGCGCGCCGACGGCATCGTGCGCAGCATGCTGGACCACTCGCGCGCCCAGTCCGGCGAAAGGCGCTCGGTGGATCTGAACGCGCTGCTCAAGCAGTACGCCGACCTCGCCTATCACGCCATGCGCGCCAAGGACCAGCAGTTCAACGTGACGTGGGAAGAGGACCTCGATAGCGGGATGGGGGAGATCGAGGTCGTGCCCCAGGACTTGAGCCGAGTCTTCCTCAACCTCATCACCAACGCCTGCCAAGCGACCTTCGAACGGGCCAGGAATTCCGACGGCGGCTATCAGCCGTGTATCCGGTTGTCGAGCAAGCGCGAAGACGATCGAGCCGAGTTCCGCATCAGGGACAACGGCCCCGGTATTCCGCAGGACATGATCAAGAAGATCTTCGAGCCCTTCGTCACCACCAAGCCTACCGGGGAAGGCACCGGACTCGGCCTGTCCCTCTCCCAGGACATCGTGTCCCAGCACGGGGGCCACTTGGGCGTGAAGTCGGAGCCGGGCGTGTTCACGGAGTTCTCGGTCACGATCCCGACTGAAGGAGCGGAAGCCGCCACGGCCTGACCTTCATGGACCTCCAGGCCGCCCGGTCGTCGGTCGATTGCCCGCCGGGAGACATCACGGCCATTCCCGGCGGGCGTCCGCGTCTCAGCCGCTGCCACGAACTTCGTCGGCGTCGTCGGGATCGGGCATGACCACGAACTCGGGATAGGCTTCGATGCCGAGCTCGCCGGCGTCCTGGCCGAGCTCTTCGACCGATAGTGAAACCCGCACTCCCATGAGCTGCCTCAGCACCATCCAGACCACCCACGAAACCGCGAACACGTACACGCCGATGGCCACCACTCCCAGGAGTTGAACGCCGAAGTTGCCGCCGGCCACGATGCAGGTCGCCAGGGTTCCCCAGATGCCCGCGAACAGGTGCACCGGAATCGCGCCCACCACGTCGTCCACCTTGAGTATTTCAAGCAGCCGCAACCCCGCGACGCAGATGCCGCCGCCGATGGCGCCGATGATCACCGCCCAGTAGTGGCTCGCGAAGTCGGGCCCGGCGGTAATGGCCACCAAGCCCGCCAGGGCGCCGTTGAGGCCGGCCATCAGGTCGACCCGTCCGAGCAGGGGCCGCTCGATGACCAGAGCGACCAGGAACCCGGCGCCGCCGGCCAGGTTGGTGTTGACCAGTATGTGGCTGATGGCCACCGCGTCCGTGGCGCCGCCCAGGGCCAGTTGCGATCCGCCGTTGAAGCCGAACCACCCGAACCACAGGATGAAGACGCCCAGGGTGACGATGGGGATGTTGGACGGTGGCGTCGCCTTGACGCTGCCGTCGGCCCGGAACTTGCCGCGCCGGGCTCCCACGACGATGGCGCCCGCCAGGGCCGCCCAGCCGCCGGTGGAATGGACGATGGTGGAGCCGGCGAAGTCCTTGAAGCCCATGGCGCCCAGCCACCCGCCGCCCCAGGTCCAGGCGCCGACGATGGGGTAGATGACGCCCGTCAGGAGGATGATGAAGACGAAGAAGGTCCAAAGCCTCACCCGCTCGGCGAGGGTGCCGGAGACGATGGACGCGGTGGTGGCCACGAACACCATCTGGAAGAACCAGTCCGACATGGTTGCATAGCCGGAGGATTTGAGGACCGCCTCGGTGGCCGCCGCCTTTGCCGTGTCGTCGGCGCTCAGCAAGGCGATTTCCTCACCCGTCGGCCCGTAGAAGGGCGTGAAGCTGCCGATGACGCTGCCGACGTCGACGTACATCAGGTTGTAGCCGATGAAAAAGTACATGATCCCGGCGATGGCGTAGAGCCCCATGTTCTTGAGGCAGATCATGGACACGTTCTTGGTGCGCACCGAACCCGACTCGAGCATGGTGAAGCCCGCGCACATCCACATCACCAGGCATCCCCAGATGAGGAACGAGAAGGTGTTCAGGACGAATTGCAACTCCTTGTCCACGGCCGCTTCCGCGGTGGTGGCCAACCAGAAGAAACCCAACGCGGCGGCGAGGCCGCCGGCGATGGCCAGGCGGCCGAAATGCCCGCCGAGGAAGGAAACCTTCGTGGAAATCCCGTATCTGCTCATGTTAGCGGCACCTCCGTTCTGGTCGATTCAGTCTGCAAACCCAAGGCCCGTAACGATACTCGTCACCGCGCCCGTCGCCTCGGACAGACACTAGATGTGGTAGTAGTGGAAGAACTCCGCCGGCACGGGGTGGAGAAAGACATCCCTCGATTCCTGCTCCTTGAACGCGATGTAGTGGTCGATGATGTCCTGTGTGAAGACTCCTCCCTCCAGCAGGTAGTCGTGGTCCGCGCCGAGGGCCGCAACAGCTTCCTCCATGGACGTGGGGACGGAGGGGATGTTGGCCGCTTCCTCGGGCGAGAGCTCGTAGATGTCCGCGTCGGTGGGGTCACCGGGGTCGATGCGGTTGCGGATGCCGTCAAGCCCCGCCATCAGCATGGCCGAGAACGCCAGGTAGGTGTTGGCGGAGGGGTCGGGGGGACGGAACTCAAGGCGTTTGCTGGCCGGCGAGGTCTCGTACGTGGGGATGCGCACCGCCGCGGAGCGGTTGCGCGCGGAGTAGGCGAGGTAGACCGGGGCCTCGAAACCCGGCACCAGGCGCTTGTAGGAATTGGTCGTGGGGGCGCAGAAGGCCAGCAGGGACGGGCTGTGCTTGAGCAGGCCGCCGATGTAGTATCGCGCCAGCTCCGACAACTCCGCGTAGCTGCCGGCCTCATAGAAGAGCGGGGTGTCGCCGAGCCACAGCGACTGGTGCACGTGCATGCCGCTGCCGTTGTCCCCGAACAGCGGCTTGGGCATGAACGTGGCGGTCTTGCCGTGGGCCCTGGCCACGTTGCGCACGATGTGCTTGTACCACTGGGTCTCGTCGGCCTTCCGGCGCAGGGTCTGGAAGCGGGTGGCGATCTCCCCCTGGCCGCCCGTGGCCACTTCGTGGTGGTGGACCTCGAACTCCATACCCACTTGCCCCATCTTCTCCGCCATCTCCCAGCGCAGGTCGGCTAGCTGGTCGAACGGCGGGATGGGCGAATAGCCCTGCTTGGGCGGGATCTTGTAGCCCTGGTTGCGATCACCCTCCTCCCGCGCCGAGTTCCAGTCGGCCTCATCCGAGTCCACGATATGGAAGGACGAGTTGGGCTTGAGTCCGAAGCGCACGTTGTCGAACACGAAGAACTCGAGCTCCGGGCCGAAGAACGCCTTGTCGGCAATGCCGGTGGCGGCAAGATGGGCTTCCGCCTTGGTGGCGACCCAGCGCGGATCGCGGCTGTAGCGCTCGCCGTTGACGGGGTCGACCACGTCGCAGATGAGCTTGAGCGAGGGCTCCGGCTCCACCGGATCGATCCGCGCGGAGTCGAGGTCGGGCACCAGCAGCATGTCCGACTGGTCGATGGACTGGAAGCCCCGCAGGCTGGAGCCGTCGAAGCCCTGGCCGCGCTCGATGAGGCTTTCCTTCACCTTGGAAGGGGGTATCGAAAAGTGTTGCCAGCGGCCTATGAGGTCGGTGACGAGAAGGTCGACGCGCCGAACGCCGTTATCGGCCATCAGTTTCTGGACATCCGAAAGTGTCATGGTCGCTCCTTATGTTCAGGTCCACAGATCTTGATCGGGCGAGTCCGCGTCATCAATGCGTTCGATTACCACTTCCGTGTCGAGGACGGAACCGGCGGCGCCACGAAACGTGCCGCGAGTCGGCGGCACGTCGGCGTAGTCCCGCCCCACGGCTACGCGGATGTGACGCTCGTCGCCCTCGGTGTCGTTGGTGGGGTCGAAGCCGATCCACCCGGAGCCGGGGAACCAGGCTTCCACCCACGCGTGGCTCTCGCCTTCCGCCAGCCCCGCCACGGTCGGTCCCAGGTAGCCCGAGACGTAGCGGCACGGGATTCCCCACCCGCGCAGGACCGCCGCCATCACGTGGGCGTAGTCCTGGCACACGCCCCGGCCGGTCTCGAGAATGCGGTCGATGGGCGAATCCACCGTGGTCTCGCCGGGTGCATACTCCAGCACGCTGTAAAGCGTGGCGCAAAGTTCGCGAGTGCTGACCAGCGGGTCGTCGCCGGGCGCGATGCCGTGGGTTTCCAGAAACTTCTCCAGGGTCGGCGTCGGCGCCACAAAATGGCTGGGGTGCAGCATCGGCCAGAACGCGACGTTGTGGGCGGTCCGCCCCAGCCGTGTCCAGGCCTCGGAGTCCAACCGTTCCGGCGCACGCCCCAACGGCCCCAACTCCACCGTCGAGCGGGCGACCACGCGAAGTTCGTCACGAACCCGCGGCCGCTCGAGGAAATGCCCGGTGTTGCCGAAGGGATCGGTGAACTCGAACAGTGTGCCGTCCGGCTGGGTCTCGACGAAGAACTCCCGCACCAATTGCACGCGGTCACGGAGAGGGCAGACGTAGAGCGTCATCACCGAGTCCTCCGCCGGCGCGGCATAGCGAAAGCACATGCGGTGCTCGATCCGGTAGGTCACGGTCACGTGGCGAGCTCCTGCGGGAGAGAATGGGTGACGTAGGCGGCCATGGTGAGATCGTGGAGCACGCGGCCGTCCTGTGCCACGGAGCGGAAGAATTCGCCGGCCTCTCCGGAAAGGCCGGTGGGCTCTACCTCGATGGATGCGGCCAGGCGCAGCGCCATGCGGTGCGGCGCCGCCATGGGGTAGCGGGCGCCCACCGGATCGATTCCGGCCAGCAGACGGGCGATGCGCTGGGCGGCGAAGCGCAGGGAGCGAGGGACCTCCGGGTCCTGGGTGAGGAGGCCCAGCGCCTGCTGCCGTTCGATGTTGGTGGAATGGCGCCGGCAGTAGACTTCGTAGGCGCTGCACACGCGCAAGAGGTCCGCCCACGACAGCGCGTTTGCCCCCGCGTCCTCTCGGTTGAACTCGACCCAGCCCGCCAGCAGCTCGGCCTGATGCTGCAGCCGCTCGATGAACCGGCCCAGCTCCAGGAAGCGCCACGCTTCGTCCCGCGGCATGACCGCCTCTACGACTCCGGCCAGCAGATGCAGCCGATCGACGGCCTCGCCCACCAGGGCCGACGGTCCGCGGGTCCATGCGGTGGTGAAATCGCTGTCGCGTATCCACAGGTAACCCTGGTTGAGGCAGGTCCAGACCGGCAGCGGCAGTTCCGCCCGTACCCGTTGGCCGTTCTCTCGCGCGTGCTCCCAGCAGGACAACAGCGAGTCGGGGTTCGCCCGTTCTTCCACGAGCTTGCCGGCGAGGGTGTAGGCGTCCGGTATGACGACCGTTTCGGCGTCGTCACCGTCGACGTGCGAACTCACGGACGGTTGTCCGAGGATGCGGTACACCGCCTGCCACCCCAGGGTCAACTCGTCCACCGGCCGGTCCGGGAGGCGGTTGAGCTGAAAGCGCAGCAGCCGCGCCGTGTGCTCGATGCGCTCCGCGTGACGCCCCAGCCAGTAGAACTCGGCCGCTAGGCGTGCGAGCATCGTCCGTTCCTCTTCGCCGACCGCACTCAATCCTCCACGATCCACAGATCCTTGCAGCCCCCGCCCTGGCTGGAATTGACCACCAGGCTGCCGCGGCGCAACGCCACCCGGCACAGCCCTCCCGGAACGACGTGCTGCTCGTCCCGGCCCTGCAGCACGAACGGACGCAGGTCGACGTGGCGCGGCTCGATGGCGCCGTCGATGAAGCACGGCGCGCGCGACAGGGCGAGCACCGGTTGCGCGATGAAGTTGGCGGGATCGGCGCGCAGCCGCTCGGCGTAGCGGGCGCGCTCGTCCGCGCTCGCATGGGGGCCCACCAGCATGCCGTAGCCTCCGGCTCCGCCCACTTCCTTGACCACCAGCTCTTCCAGGTGCTCCAGGGTGTAGGCCAGGCTCGACGGCTCGCGGCACAGATGGGTCTCGATGTTGGCGAGGATGGGTTCCTCGCCCAGGAAATAGCGGATGATCTCCGGGACGTACGCGTACAGGCTCTTGTCGTCGGCCACTCCGGTGCCGGGCGCGTTGGCCACCACGACGTTGCCGGCGCGATACGCGTGGAAGAGCCCCGCCGCTCCCAGGACCGAGTCGGAGCGGAAGTGCACCGGATCGAGAAAGTCGTCATCTATCCTCCGGTACAGCACGTCCACGCGGCGCAGGCCCGAGGTGGTGCGGGCATAGAGCCCGCTGTCGCGCAGGAGCAGGTCCTGCCCCTCGACGAGATCGATGCCCATCTCGCCGGCGAGAAAGGCATGTTCATAGTACGCGGCGTTGTGCATGCCGGGGGTCAGGATCGCGACATTGGGAGTGTCTTGAGAGGGTCGCAGCGACGCCAGGGTGGCGTAGAGCAGCTCGGCGTAGTCCGAGACCTCGCGCACCCGGTTCGCGCGGTAGAGCCGCGGGAAGGCCTCCTTGATGGCGTTCCGGCAGGCAAGCATGTACGACACCCCGGAGGGCACCCGCAGGTTGTCCTCGAGCACGGCGAAACCGTCGTGGGTGCGCACCACGTCGGTGCCGCAGACGGCGACGTAGACGTCGTGCGGTACCTTGACGCCGCGCATCTCCATGCGGTACTGCGGACAGCCCAGCACCAGGTCGATGGGAACGATCCTGTCCCTGAGGCACCGTCCCTCGTGGTAGACGTCCTTGAGAAAGAGGTTGAGGGCCGCCAGCCGCTGTTTGAGCCCGCGCTCGAGGTGGTCCCACTCCGCCGCCGTCAACACCCGCGGGACACAATCGATGGGAATGATCTGTTCGGTGGCCTTGTCGGCATCGAGCACCGTGAACGTGATGCCTTCGTGGAGGAAGTGCCGGTAGACGCCGTCCTGGAGCTTGACTAAATCCTCTGGCCCCAGTTCCGCCAACGCCGCGTGCAGTCTGCGGGACGCGGCGCGCGGATTGCCGCGAGGCTCGAACATTTCATCGTAAAAAAGCGTATCCAGGTCGTAGCCTGAAAAAACTCCGCCTCCCGCTGCTCGAAGCTGCGACACACCGCCTCCGGACGGATTCCTGGAAAACGTGGTGGAGCCGACCGGGATCGAACCGGCGACCTCTTGAATGCCATTCAAGCGCTCTCCCAGCTGAGCTACGGCCCCACGCCCGGGAACTGAGGCGGTCACGGACCCGTCAGGGTCCTCGACCACCGGCTGGATAGGAAAGCATAGCCGAAACGCGGGCCGGGAGGCAAGAGGGTGGGGGGCGGGTCCCGGTGGGGCGCATCAGGAGCGGCCGGGCCGGCCGACCTTCAGCATCTCGGCGGCGTGCCGTTCCGCCTGGGCGGTCACCTCGACCCCCGCCAGCATCCGCGCCAGCTCGCCCACGCGCTCCGCCTCCTCGAGCTTCCGCACCGTGGTGAACGTGCGGCCCTCGTCAACGGTCTTCTCCACCACGTAGTGCGAGTGCGCCAGTGCGGCGATGGGGGCGAGGTGGGTCACGCAGATCACCTGGTGGGACCGCGCCACCGCGGCGAGCTTGCGGCCCACCATCTCGGCCACGCCGCCGCCGATGCCGGCGTCCACCTCGTCGAACAGCAGGGTGGGGATCTCGCTCCCGGTCAACACGACGGACTTGAGCGCCAGCATGAGGCGCGACAGTTCGCCGCCCGAGGCGGTCCGGGCCAGCGGTCGGACCGCGTGGCCGGGGTTCGGCGAGAAGAAGAACTCGGGGTCGTCGACCCCGTCCGGTCCGATGCGCCTGCCCCCCATGACGAACGGCGGCTGGTCGGGGGTGTCGCCGCGCGCGTGGAAACGCACCTCGAACGTCGTGTTGGGCAGTCCGATCTGGCCGGCTTCCTGCTCCATGCGGCGCTGGAGCGTCCTGGCCGCGCGCTTGCGCAGCCGCGACAGTTCCTCCGCCGTCGCCCACGCCGAGTCCCGCGCGACCTCGAACTCCCGCGTCAGCGCGGCCAGATTCTCCGTGCCGCGGTCGATGACCGCGAGCTCCTCCTTCGCCCGTTCGGCCAGCGCCAGGATCTCTTCCACCGGCGCGCGGTACTTTCGCCGCAGCCGGCTGATCTCGGCCAGGCGGTCCTCGATCCGTTCCAGCTCGCGCGGGTCGAATTGCAGCCGGTCCGCGTACTGGCGTATCAGCGCCGCGGCCTCGTCGAGCTGCGCCGCCGATCCCTCCAGCAGCGTCACCGCCTCGGACAACGCGCCGTCGATCTCCGCCATGTCACGGAGGCGCGGGATGAACCGTCCCAGCGCTCCCACCACCGCGTTGTCATCCTCGTAGAGGAGGCTCTCGCCCTCCTTGCAGGTCTGGTAGAGCTTCTCGGAATGGACGATCAGCCGGCGCCTGTCCAGCAGCGTTTCTTCCTCGCCGGCTTCGAGCCTCGCGTCTTCGATCTCTTCCGCCTGGGCGCGCAGGAAGGCTTCTTCCCGAGCCGCGTCCTCGAGCTTCTCCCGGAGGTCGCACACCCGCTGCCAGGCGTCCGCGAACGCCGTGAAGCGCTCCTTCATGGCGGCTGCCTTGGGCTCGAGGCCGCCGTGGGCATCGAGCAGGGCGAGGTGGGTTTCGGTGCGCAGCAGCGTGTGCTGCTCGTGTTGCCCGTAGATGTGGATGAGGCCGGCGCCGATTTCGGCCAGGAGCGTGCGCGCGGTCAGGGCGCCGTTGAGATAGATGCGGCCGCGGCCCCCGCGGGTTACCACTCTCTTCAGCACCAACTCGTCGTCGTCCCCGCAGCCGGCCGCCTCGAGGGCGCCGCGCGTGGGCGCCGGCATGTCCGCGAACAGGGCCTCCACGGTGGCGTCGGTCTCACCCTCGCGGATCAGGTCGGACGACGCCCGGCCTCCCAGGATGAGGTTCAAGGCGGCGAGGACCATGGTCTTGCCGGCGCCAGTCTCGCCCGTAAGCACGTTCAGCCCGGGCTCGAGCTCCAACTCGGCCTGGTCGATGACGGCGATGTTGCGGATGCGGAGCTGCTGCAGCATGGAAGCGACACCCGGCGCGACGCGTCACACGTCGCACTAACGCTCTCCCCACTTGAGCTTGTTGCGGAGCACGTCGAAATACGACCGCGTCGGCATCCGCACCAGCGACACGGGCGACTTGTGCCGGCGCACCTCCACGCGGTCGCCGTTGTTGAGGAGTATGCCCTCCTGGCCGTCGGGGATCAGGATGACGGTGTCTCCGGAGGACCTCAGGGTCGACCGGATGCGGGCGTCGCTGGCGATGACGATGGGCCGGTTGGTGGTGAGCGTGTGCGGACAGATGGGACAGAGAATGATGGCGCTCATGGCGGGATGAAGGATCGGGCCGCCGGCCGCCAGCGAATACGCCGTCGATCCCGTGGGCGTGGAGATGATGAGGCCGTCGGCCCGGTACGTGCACAGGTAATCGCTGCCGACGTAGGTTTCCAGGTCGATGATCTTGGAGCGGGCGCCCTTGGTGATGACCGCGTCGTTGAGGATGCGCAGGTGCCGTACGCCATCCTTGCCCGCGATGCTGACCTGCAAGGTCATGCGTTTTTCGATGGTGTAGTTCTCGGCGATGGTGCTGGTGAGCACCTCTTCGAGCTCGTCCAACGCGATCTCGGTGATGAACCCGAGGCCCCCGAGGTTCACTCCGACGACGGGCACCTCCGGCCGTTCCACCAGGCGGGCGATGCTCAGGAGCGTGCCGTCCCCGCCCAGGACGACAATCAGGTCGGCACGTTCGGCCATCTCCTCCTTGCGCGCGACGCGCCCGCCCGCGGTGCCGAACTCGGCCTCCACCAGCACCTCCATCCCGCGGCCCTCCAGCCACGGAATGGTCCCGCGCATGATCTTCTCGGCCTTCTCCTCTCCGTACTTCGCGACGATTCCGACGACTTTGATCATGGTCCTGCGGCAGAAGTACCACAGGGTAGTCAAGGATGCCATCTTGTGTTTGAACGTGGTGAACGCCGGCGGAGCCGGCCTTTGGACTTCATGCGGGGTCGCGCGCGGCGTTCGGAGACACGCGGGTCGGCCGCGAAGGAGGCGATGGTGGACATACGGGAACTGCTGGACGTGATGGCGGCGCGCCGCAGCGTGCGCGTGTACAGGAGCGGGCGGATCACCGACGAACAGTTGCGGCTCGTGTTCGAGGCGGCCCGGCTCGCGCCGTCCGGGGCCAACAGCCAGCCATGGGAGTTCATCGTGACCCGGGACCGGGCGAAGATGCGCAAGGTGCGCGCGATCTACTCCGCCGAATGGAAGCAGCGCAAGCTCGAGGATCCGGTGAACTACAAGGGTCTCAAGAAGGACTACGTGGGCGACGTGAGCGCCCTGGTCCTGGTGTGCGGCGACGCCCGCACCCGGCGGGTCTACCTCACCACGCGCCAGCCCTCGGACCGTGAGAAGCTCTTCCAGGCCAACGTGGCCAACGCGGTGGAGCACATGATGCTGGCCGCGGCGAGCATGGGCTTCGGTACGGTGTGGGTCTCGGTGCGCAAGGAAGTGGAACCGGAGCTGCGCGCGCTGTTCGAGGTGCCGCGTCCGCTGCGCCTGCTATGGGTGATGCCCGTGGGGCGCCCGCGCGCCTGGCCCAAGCCCAAGCCGCGCCGCAAGCTCGACGACTTCGTCCACTGGGAAACCTACGACCGGAGCAAGCTGCGCCCCGAGTCCCGGATCACGTCCTGGCCCAAGTCGTAGAACGTCGTCCCGAAACGCCATTCCCGCCCTTCACCCTTCCCGCAGCGCGTTGTAGACCTTCTCCGCCGTGATGGGCAGGTCCAGGATGCGCACCCCCACCGCGTTCTCCACCGCGTTGGCGATGGCCGGCGCCGTGGGCACGATGCTCATCTCCCCAATGGCCTTGGCGTTGTAGGGACCGGGGCCGGTCTGGTCCTCCACCAGCACGGTCTCCAGCGGCGGCAGGTCCTTCACACAGGGCACGCAGTAGTCGCCCAGGTTGAGGGTGGTGACCCGCGGCCCGTCCTTGACCATCTCCTCCATCACCGCGTAGCCCAGGCCCTGCACGAAGCCGCCGTCGATCTGGCCCTGGTGGCCCAAGGGGTTGATGACGGTGCCGACGTCGTGGGCGGTCACCACCTTCTTCACGTCCACGGTGCCGGTCTCCCGGTCCACCGCCACCTCCGCCACCTGCACGAAGAAGGCCGGCACCGGCGAGCGCTCGGGACGGTAGGACTTGCGCACCGACAGCGCCTGCTCCTCGGCGATGAGCTTTCCGGCCACGTCCGCGAATGCCAGGGACGCGCCGCCGGCGCTGAAGCTGCCGTCCGCCAGGGCCACCGCGTCGGGCCGGCAGCCCAGGGCCTGGGCGGCGGCCTCGGTCATCCGGTCGCGCAGCTCCTCCACCGCTTCCACCAGGCCGCGCCCCACCATGGCGGTGATCTTGCTGCCGCCCGGCTCGGCGTCGGTGTCGAAGGTGTCGGTGTCGCCGCGCGCCACCTGCACGCGGTCCGCCGGCAGGGTGAGCATCTCGGCGGTGATCTGGCGCAGCAGGGTGTGCGTGCCGGTGCCGATGTCGGGGATGGCGGTGAGCACGGTGACGCCGCCGCCGGCGTCGCAGGTGATCTCCAGGTTTACCGTGCCGCTGCCGCCGGTGTGGCGGAAGGAGAGGGCCATGCCCCGGCCTGTGTCCGGGCCGGCGGGCGCGTCGTTCCATCCCGCCGCCTCGAGCGCGGCCTCGATGGTCTCGCGGCAGCGGATCTTCTGCATGCCGCGCTTGTTGGGCAACTCGTCGCCGTCCTGCATCAGGTTTCTGAGCCGCAGCGCCACCGGGTCCATGTCCAGCTCCCGCGCCAGCATGTCCAGCAGCGACTCGATGGCGAACACCGTCTGCGGCTGCCCCGGCGACTTCATGTAACCGCCGGGCACCCCGTTGGTGTAGACGTTGCGGGTGCGGATGGCGTAGTGGGCGATGCGGTAGGCGTTGACGATGAAGGTGCCGTCGATCTCCGAGGGCTTGAAGCCGGAGTAGGCGCCGCTGTCGAAGTAGATGTCGCTGTCCAGGGCCGTCAGGGTGCCGTCGCGTTTGGCGCCGAGCTTGACGCGCATCACCGAAGGGTGGCGCGGGTCGCCGGCCATGAGTTCCTCGGTGTAGTTCATCACCATCTTCACCGGGCGCCCCGCGGCCTTGGAGAGGTAGTAACAGACCGGCACGTCCATCTGGGAGCCCTTGCCGCCGAAGTCGCCGCCGAGGGCGACGCCGTGGACGTGGATGTTCGCCTCTTCCAGCTCCAGTTGCGCGGCCAGCATCTGCTTGAGCCGGAACGGCGCCTTGCACGACGCCCACACGTCGATGCGGTCCGGGTCCCCGGCCGACACCACGGTGGCGTGGGGCTCCAGGTACACCTGGTGCACCCCGGGCGTGCGGAAGGTGTGCTCGACCACCACCTCGGCCTGCGCCATCCCTTGCGCCACGTCGCCGGCGCTGTGTTCCTTGAGGGACAGCGCGTTGGGCCGGTCCTCCGGCCGGCCGGGCACGCCGGCGTAGCCCGCGAGCCCCTCGTGGATCACCGGCGCACCGTCCGCAAGGGCTTCCTCGATGCCGGCCACCGCGGGCAGCTCCTCGTATTCCACCTCGATGAGCGCCAGCGCCTCTTCGGCCGCGTCCGCCGTCTCCGCGGCCACCGCGGCGATCTTGTCGCCGATGAAGCGCACCTTGTCACGCGCCAGCACCGGCAGGTCCTGAAGGCTCACGCCCACGCGGAAATCGGGCACGTCGGCGCCGGTCAGCACCGCGCGCACCCCGGGCACTTGCCGCGCCCGCGACGCGTCCACCCGCACCAGCCGGGCGTGCGCCATGGTGCTGCGCAAACACTTGCCCCACAGCGCCTCCGGCGCGTCCACGTCCGCCGTGTACACCATCCGCCCGGAAACCTTGTCCGGCCCCTCCACGCGTCCTACCGGTTGCCCTACGACCTTGAGATCCATGGTTGCTCCTGTTGTTGCCTTGGTTGAAGCCCCTGCGAACTTCTCCGGCCATCCGTCGCGGGACAGATCCGGTGCGGCATCCGGGTCAAAATCGCGGGTAGCAGAGTCCTCTTTCCCGTTCATTGGGCCCTTCCTGTCTGTGCCGCCTTGGTATTGTCCGCGGAGTTTGACACCATCGGTTCAGGTTGCACAACCCCGCTCGATTCAATATGCTGCATCCGCCGACAGCGTGTCGCGGCAGGGTCTTGCGCGGCGCGCCATCCCCAGGCGCAACCACGAAGGAGGACTTGTCCATGGAATATGATCTGCTGATTCGCGGCGGGCGCGTGGCCGACGGTTCCGGGCTGCCGTCCCATACGGCGGACGTGGGCGTGAAGGACGGCAAGATCGCCGGGGTGGGCCGCCTCAGCGGCTCGGCGAACCGGACCATCGACGCGGCCGGGCTGGTGGTGTCTCCGGGCTTCATCGACCACCACACGCACATGGACGCGCAGATCCTCTGGGATCCCTACGGCACCTCCGAGCCGCAGCACGGCATCACCTCCATCGTCATGGGCAACTGCGGCCTGGCGCTGGCGCCGGTGAGCGACGGCGGCGAGGACGCGCTGGTGAAGAGCTTCGTGCGCGTGGAGGCGATCCCGCGCTTCGCCCTGGAGAAGGGCGTGACCTGGGGCTGGCACAGCTACGGCGAGTACCTGGACTCCCTGGAAGGCCGGCTCGGCATCAACGCCGGCGGTTTGGTGGGACACATCGCGGTGCGCCAGAACGTCATGGGCGAGGAATCGGTGGAACGCACGGCCACGGCCGGCGAGGTGCAGACCATGAAGGGCCTCGTGCGGGGGGCCATGGAGGCGGGCGCGCTCGGGTTTTCCACCAACCGCAACGAGCGGCACATGCGCGAGGACGGCAAGCCCGTGGCGAGCCGGCTGGCGGACAACGACGAGCTGTACGCCCTGTGCGACGTGCTCGGCGAGATGAACAGCGGCATCATCGAGACCATCCTCGGCCGCAACAAGCTGGAGCACTTCGACATCTACCACGACCTGGCGAGCCGGACGCAGCGTCCGATCATCTGGCAGAGCGTGCACCACCGCTGGGCGGAGCCCACGCTGTGGCAGGAGCAGTTGGACGCGGTGTCGCGCATCTTCCGCGACGGCTACCGCGCCTACGGCCTCAGCCAGACGGTGCCGCTGGTGCGCCACTTCAACCTGCGGAACGCCCAACTCTTCGACGAGTTCCCCACCTGGAAGAACATCATGTTCCTGCCCGTGGAGGCGCGCCTGCAGGCCTTCGCCGACCCGGCCACGCGCGCCAAGCTGCGCGAGGACCTGGCCACCAAGCGCTTGACCAACTTCCACCGGCGCTGGGACATCGTGCAGGTGGAGAAGGTCGCCAAGGAAGAGAACAAGCGCTACGAGGGCAAGAGCGTGGCGGAGGTGGCGGCCATGCGCAACCAGGACCCGGTGGACGCGTTCCTCGACCTGTCGCTGGACGAGGATCTGCTCACCACCTTCCAGAACGCCAACACGGGCGGCGATCCCCAGGCCATGGGCGAGATCCTGCGCAGTCCCTACGTGCTGGTGGGCACCTCGGACGCCGGCGCCCACGTGATGTACGGCGCGGACTTCGGCTACGGCACCACGCTGCTGGGGCTGTGGGTGCGCGAGCGCGGCATCATGACGCTGGAAGAGGCGGTGCACAAGCTCACCTTCCACGTGGCTTCGGTTTACGGTCTGGAAGGCCGGGGGCTGATCCGGCCGGGCTACGCCGCGGACCTCACCCTGTTCGATCCCGAGACCGTGCGCGCCTACGAGCCCGAGTGGGCCGAGGACTACCCGGCCGGCACCAAGCGGCTGATCCAGCGTTCCGACGGCATCCACTACACCATCGTCAACGGCGGCGTGATCTACGAGGACGGCCGCCTGAGCGGCGACCTGCCCGGCCAGGTACTGCGGGGCGGCGGTTACGCGCCCAGCCGCGCGGCGGCCGCGTAGGGCCGTCCCGTCATGTCATTCCCGCGCAAGCTTGCCCTCGACCCCGATCGGGGGCGGGAATCCAGGGGTGGGGAGGTGGGGAAACGCCGCTGGAGCGCCCCACCACCGCCCCTGGATTCCCGCTTTCGCGGGAATGACGGAGGGTGGGCGGGAGTGACGGTTCGGATGGTGCTTCATGGAAGCTGAGTCGGTTCGGAGGAAAGCGTGGGAGTGACCTACATACCGGTGGCGCGCGCGGATGAGCTGGAGCCGGGGCAGCGCAAGGCGGTGGAGTTGAACGGGCGCGCGCTCGTGGTGACGCGCCTGGAGAACGATTACTTCGCGTTCTCGCGCTACTGTCCGCACGAGAGCGCGGACCTGATGAACGGCCCCATCCTGGCGGGCAAGGTCCGCTGCGACAACCACGGCTATTGTTTCGACCTCAACTCGGGGGAGTGCGTGCTGCCCAAGGGAGCGGACCCGCTGACGGTGCTGCCGGTGGAGGAGCGCGGCGAGGACCTCTGCATCCGCATCGAGTGGTAGTCGCGCGCCGGCCCGCGCCGGAGCCGGGCGAGACGCTGGCACCGTCCTGCAACCTAGCCCTCCGCCACGACATGAACCGATTCGATGCGATCCTGCTGATCGCTTTCGGCGGCCCCGAGAACCCCGACGAAATCCGTCCGTTCCTCGAGCGCGTGACCGAGGGGCGGGGCATCCCGCGGGCGCGCCTCGACGAGGTGGCGCACCACTACGAACTGATCGGCGGGCGCTCGCCGTTGAACGAGCTCACACGCAGGCAGGCGCAAGGGTTGCGTGAACGGCTCCAGAGGGACGGCCGCGCGACGCCCGTCCACGTGGGCATGCGCAACTGGCGCCCGTACCTGAACGAGACCCTGGAGGCGCTCGCGGCCGACGGCTGCCGGCGCGTGCGCGGCATCGTCCTTTCCGCCTTCCAGACCGAGGCCTCTTGGGAACGCTACATGGACAGCGTGGAGGCCGCGCTCGCGGCCTTGGGGGAACGGGCTCCCAAGGTCGAGTACGCCGAACCCTGGGCCGGCCATCCCCTGTTCATCCGCGCCGTGGCCGACCGCGTCGCCGCCACCCTGGAAGGTCTCCCGCCGGCGTCCCGTGGCGCCCCGTTGGTGTTTACCGCCCACAGCGTTCCTCGTTCCATGGCCGACGCTTCGCCCTACGCGGAGCAGTTCGCCGGCGCCGCGCGGCGGGTGGCCGAGGCCGTGGGCGGCACGCGCTGGCATCTGGCGTACCAGAGCCGCAGCGGGAGCCCCAGGGACCCGTGGCTGGAGCCCGACGTGTGCGACGTGATCGAGGAACTCGCCCGGGCCGGCGAGAAGGCGGTGGTCGTGGTGCCCATCGGTTTCGTCTGCGACCACGTCGAGGTGCTGTACGACCTCGACGTGGAGGCCCGCCGGAAAACCCTCGACCTGAGAATGGCGTACCATCGGGCGCCCGCCGTGAACGACCACCCGCTCTTCATCGACATGCTCGCGGCAGTGGCGGAGAGTTCCTGAGCACCCCGCTCCCGTATTGACCGTGCCCGTTCCTGCCTATAGGATGGCACTGCGGACGGCGCGGGTGCCCCGCTCATGCCCGGCCGCGGGGAGGGGATCATGTTCCGCCGATTCCTGAGAGTGCTTGCGGCAGCGGCCGTTGCGGCGCTGACCCTCGTTTCCGCGGTTTCCGCGGACGATTCCAGGACGATTCGCGTGGCCTTCGCCGGCTTCGGCGCCAGCACGGTGGTCACCTGGATCGCCAGGGACAACGGCCTGTTCGGCAAGTACGGCCTCGACATCGATCCCGTGTACATCGACGGCGCCGCCGCGGGCGGCGTGCAGAGCCTTTTGGGGGTGGACATCTTCGTGGCCTCCGAGGACGTGATGCCCACGCTGGAGGCCATCAGCGGCGGTGCCGACCTGGTGTTCGTCGGCGGCCACGCGAGTCCCGAGAACTACCGTTTCGGCGTGGCGTCGTACGTCGACGACCTGGCTCAGCTCAAGGGCAAGAAGGTCGGTGTCTCGAACCTGGGGCGCAAGTCCGATCTGATCGCGCGCATTCTCCTGAGACGCGCGGGACTGAATCCGGTGGACGACGTGGAGATGGTGCCCATCGGCTTCTCTCCCCAGAGGGCCGCCGCCCTTTACCGCAACGTCGTCCAGGGCGCGCCGCTGGTGCCCAACGTGGCGGCGCAGGTCCGACAATGGGGCGTCAAGGTGCTCGACCTCGGCCAGGTGCACCTGACCACCGACCTGCTGGTGACCAGCCGTTCCTTCAGCGAGGGCCGTCCGCACGAGCTGCGGCGTTTTCTCATGGCCTATCTCAACGGCATCCAGCACTTCCTGGCTGAACGCGCCGACACCATGCGCCTCATCGACAAGTACGTGACCATGACCCGGGGCGCGACCCTCCCGGCCACGTACAACGCGCTGGCGCAGCGCCTGGAACCGCTGCCCGTCCCGCGCATGGAGGGGGTGCAGGCCCTGATCGACGCGGTGGCGGTGACGGACGCGCGCGCGCGCCGGCTCGACCCGCAACGCTTCCTGGAGCTGGACGCGCTGAAGCGGCTCGACAAGGGCGGCTTCGTCAAGGGACTCTACGCGGAGAAGATCAAGCTCTAGGCGACTGCCCGGCAAAATTGCAATCACCGGCCGTATCCCCTAGAATGAAGGCACTCTGGGCTTTGGGCCGCTTCCAAGCCCGGCCGGATTCGCCTTCAAGCGCATGTATACGCTCAAGCTGGCCCTGATCCTCTGTTTAAGCCTTCTGGAGAGCATTCCCATCATTGTCCTCGGACTCGCCGACCCCTACGGCAGGCGCGTCTATCCGTTCTTCCGTTTCTGGTCCTGGTGCATTCTCAAGACCGGCGGCGTGGCCGTCCGGGTGCGCCGGACCGGGGACCTGGACCCGGCCCGGGCGTACGTCTTCATGGCCAACCACCAGAGCAACATCGACATCCCGGTGCTGGTGCAGGCGCTGGCGCCGATCCAGTTGCGCTGGATGGCGAAGCGCGAGTTGCTGCGTGTTCCGTTCTTCGGCTGGGCGCTGTGGGCGTCCAAGCACGTCCTGGTCAAGCGCAGCCGCTCGAAGGACATGGTGGCGGCCATGGACAGCGCCCGCGACAAGCTCGGCCGGGGAATTTCCGTGGTGGTGTTCCCCGAGGGCACGCGCAGCATGGACGGCCGGCTGTTGCCCTTCAAGCGCGGCGGCTTCCGCCTGGCCGAGAAGGCCGGCGTGCCCATCGTCCCCATCGCCGTGAGCGGGTCGGGCCTCCTGATGCCGCGGGGCGATTGGCGCCTCCGCTCCGGCGAGGTGGAGGTCCACATCGGCGAGGTCATCGCCGCCGAGGCCGAGGGCGACCGTTCACGCGGACAGATGGAACGCGTTCGCGAGGCCATCGCCGCGTGTCTGGCGCCGCGGCACGAACCCGACCCGGCCGAAGGCCGCCGGACCCGGCAGGCGCAATAGATGGACCCCTTGAGAGTCATACCCCTGGGAGGCCTGGGCGAGTTCGGCAGCAACATGCTGGCGCTCGAATGGGGCGACGACGTCATCGTGGTGGACTGCGGCGTCATGTTCCCGAGTCCCGAGCAACTGGGCATCGACCTCGTCATTCCCGACATCAGCTACCTCGTGGAACAGGGAAAGGTCCCCCGGGCGATCATCCTCACCCACGCCCACGAGGACCACATCGGCGCGTTGCCCTATGTCCTCCAGCACTGCCCGGTGCCGGTTTTCGGCACGCGCCTGACCCTGGGCTTCGTGCGCCACAAGCTGCGCGAGCACCGGCTCGAGGAGGCCACCGAGCTGGTGGAGATGGTTCCGGGCGAACGCTTCTCCGTGGGGCCCTTTGCGATCGAGGGGATTCCGGTCACCCACAGCCTGGTGGACTGCGTCGCCCTGGCCATCGAGACGCCGGTGGGCATCGTCGTCCACAGCGGCGATTTCAAGATCGACAACACTCCGGTGGCAGGGGAGAACTTCGACTTCCACCGCTTCGCGGCCTATGGCGACCGCGGCGTCCTGCTGCTGCTTTCGGACTCCACCAACGTGGAGAACCGGGGCACGACGCCCTCGGAGCGCAGCGTCGGGCAGGGGCTTCGGGGCATCTTCGCCTCCAGTCCGGGCCGTGTCTTCATCTCCACCTTCGCCTCCCACATCCCGCGCATCCAGCAGGTGGCGGAGGTGGCGGCGGATTTCGGGCGCAAGCTGGTGCTCAGCGGAAGGAGCATCATCAACAACACCGGCATCGCTTCGGACCTGGGCTACCTGCGCCTTCCTCATGACGTGATGACGGACGGCCAGAGCTGGCAGGACGTGGCCGGCGACCGGCTCTGTTTCCTCACCACCGGCAGCCAGGGGGAGCCCCTTTCCGTGCTCCACCGGGTCGCCTTCGACGAGCACCGCACCATCCGCCTGCGGCCGGGCGACACGGTGGTGTTGTCGGCGCGGTTCATCCCGGGAAACGAGAAGATCATCAGCAACCTCATCAACCACCTCTACAAGCGCGGCGCCCAAGTCCACTACGAGCGCACGTCGGAAATCCACGTTTCGGGGCACGCGAGCCAGGAAGAGCTGAAGACCATGCTCCAGCTCACCCGGCCGCGCTACTTCGTGCCGCTACACGGGGAGTACCGCCAGCTCTCCAAGCACGTGGAGTTGGCCCGCGCCGTGGGCATCCCCGCCGGCAACTGCTTCCTGCTGGAGAACGGCGACGTGCTGGAGCTGGACGGGGAGGATGCCTGGCGCGTGGAGCCGGTGTCCACCGGCAAGGTCTTCGTGGACGGCAAGGGCGTCGGCGACGTGGAGGACATCGTCATCCGCGACCGCCGGCACCTGAGCGAGGACGGGCTCGTGCTGGTGGCCATGGCGGTGCACCCGCGCACCGGCGAGGTGACCGCGGGGCCGGACCTCCTGGCGCGCGGCTTCATGCGTTCGGAGGAAGAAGACGACGTCCTCGGCACGGCGAAGGATGCGCTGTGGGCCTATCTCGACGGCTGCGGCGCCGAGACGCGCACGGACTCGGTGGAGTTGAAGGAAGGCATCCGCCGGTCGCTGCGGCGGTTCTTCGAGAAACGGCTGCACCGCCGCCCGGTGATCGTGCCCTATATCATGGAGATGTAGGCGAATGGAGATGTAGGCGAGTCGCTCATGGAGAACGGCACTCGAATCAATCGTGAACTGTGGGGCGTGGTGGCGCTGGTGGGCGCCTGCTTCGCGGTCCTGAGCCTGGCTTCCTACAGCCCCCTGGACCGTTCCTTCAACGTCCCGTCGGGCTCGCAGGATACCCTCAACCTCGGCGGCATGGTGGGCGCCTACACGGCCGATGCGCTGCTGCAGGGGCTGGGTCTCACCGCCTACCTGGTGCCGCTGCTGCTGGTTTGGCTGGCCCTGCGCCTGTTCCGCCGCGAGCCGCGCAGGCTGCGGCTCCTCCAGCTCTTCGGCAGCGGCGTGCTCCTGTGGGGCCTTGCGATCCTGATCAGCCTCGTGCACGAGGCGGAGCTGGCGCGGGACGGCGGCGGCGCCCTGGGGGGCTTCTCGCGGGCGTTGCTCACGGAGATGTTCGGCTATGCCGGGACCTGCGTGATCACGGCGTTCCTGCTCTTGCTGGCGGGCATGCTGCTGTCCCAGACGTCCATGCTCAACTGGTGGGGTGGTCTTGCCGGAGCTCCCGGCCGGCTCCGCTCTTCGATGGACGCGGCCGCGGCGTCCGCGCGCCGGCTGACGCCGGGACGGGAAGCCCGCGCCAACGTCAAGAAGGAGCACAAGGATTTCGAGCCCCCGCCGATCATCCTCGACGAGGTCATCAGGCAGGAGGCGCCGGAGGAGCCCAGGGCGCGGAGCAAGAAGGCCAAGGTGAAGGCCAGGGCCAAGGCGAAGCGCATGCCGGAGCCGGATCAGTTCGTCTTCCCGGAACTCGGTAACGGCTACACCCTGCCGCCCATGGCGTTCCTCGATTCGCCCCCCCGGGAAAAGACCGGCGTCGACAAGGCCTCGCTGGAAGCCAATTGTCTGGTGCTGCAGCGGAAGCTTCAGGACTTCGGCATCGAGGGCGAGGTGCTGGCGGCGCGGCCCGGACCGGTCATCACGGTGTACGAGTTCCGCCCCGCTCCCGGCGTCATGGTGCGCCGCATCGTGGGCGTGGCCGACGACCTCGCCATGGCCCTGAGCGCGGTGAGCATCCGCATCCTGGCGCCGATCCCGGGCGAGTCCGTGGTCGGCATCGAGGTGCCCAACACCCGGCGGGAGAAGGTCTTTCTGCGGGAGATCCTGGAAGACCCGGTCTACGCCGACTCGGGCGCGAGCCTGCCGCTGGCCCTGGGCAAGGACGTCGCCGGCGCGCCTTTCGCCACCGACCTCTCGCGCATGCCGCACCTGCTGGTGGCGGGCGCCACCGGCACGGGCAAGTCCGTGTCGCTCAACTCGATGATCCTGAGCATCCTCTACCGCGCCACGCCGGACGACGTGCGCTTCATCATGATCGATCCCAAGATGCTCGAGCTGACGCCGTACGAGGGTCTGCCGCACCTCCTGACGCCGGTGGTGACCGATCCCAAGGAGGCGCGCGCCGCCCTGTTCTGGGCGGTGCAGGAGATGGACCGGCGCTATCGCCTGATGCGCGACAAGGGCGCGCGCAACATCGACAACTACAACCGCATCCTGGAGAAGGAGCCGCCGCCCGCCCCGCCGTCCGCGGACCCCTCCGAGGCGGAGCTGGGCGGACGCCTGGACGGGAGCGAGGAACTGGAGCACGCGCGCCTGCCGCGGGTGGTGATCCTCATCGATGAGTTGGCGGACCTGATGATGTCCGTGGGACGGGACATCGAGGAGCACATCACGCGCCTGGCCCAGAAGGCCCGGGCCGCGGGGATCCACATGGTGCTGGCCACCCAGCGGCCGTCGGTGGACGTGATCACCGGGCTCATCAAGGCCAACTTTCCCGCCAGGGTGTCCTTTCAGGTGACCTCGCGCATCGACTCGCGCACGATCCTGGACGGCCAAGGAGCGGAGCAGCTCCTGGGTGACGGCGACCTGCTCTTCCTGCCGCCCGGCACGGCGCGGCTGATCCGGCTCCACGGCCCCTACGTGTCCAACCGGGAAATCGGCAAGGTCACCGATTTCATCAAGCAGCAGGGGAGGCCGGAGTACCGGCCGGACATCCTCGAGGCGGCCGCGGAAGGAGGCGGGGATTTCGACGGCCTGGACGATGATTACGACGAGATGTACGACCAAGCCGTCATGGTGGTTACCGAGACCCGGCAGGCGTCCATCTCCATGGTCCAGCGGCGCCTCAGGGTGGGCTACAACCGCGCCGCGCGCATGATCGAGAAGATGGAGCGGGAGGGGGTCGTGGGGCCAGCGGAGGGGGCCAAGCCGCGCGAGGTTCTGGCGCCGAAGATCGAGGAATGACGAGACAGACCATGGAAGCCCGACATGCGTAGACACCGCGACCTTGACGGCGGCCGCCTGTTGCGGTTCCGGAGCACCTGCCGGCCGGCTTTGGCGGTAGTGCTCGGATGCGTGGCGGTCCTGACGGCGTTGGCACCGCAAGCCGGCGCACGCAACGCGGCGGAGGTGGTGCGGGAAGTGCAGCGGCGCTACGACTCCACGCGGGACTACAGCGCCGAGTTCCACCAGACCACCGAGTACCGCACGCTCAACCGGAGCATCTCGGGCAGGGGCAGCTTCTACTTCAGCCGGCCCGGGAAAATGCTCTGGCGCTACGAAGAGCCGGCGGGGCAGTTCGTGCTTTCCGACGGACGCTATCTCTACTTCTACCAACCCGCCGAACGCCAGGTCATCAAGACCGCCGTGCGCGGGGCATTTCGATCGGACCTGCCGTTGTCGTTCCTGCTGGGTATCGGCAAGCTGGAACGGGATTTTCGCGCGGAGTTGCTGGAAGGCAGCGCCGACGGCCACCGGCTCAGGCTGATCCCCAGACGGGCCAACACCGGGCTCCGCGAGATCATCCTCACGGCCGACGCCGAGCGCTACGACATCCGCCAGGTGCGCATCGAGGACGGGGGCGGCAACCTGTGGACCTTCGGCTTCGAGAACATCCGGCGCGGGGTCGTCCTGGACCCCTCGGTGTTCCGGCTGAAAGTGCCGCAAGGTGTTGATATCGTTGAATTCGGCTCCTGACCCGTCAGAGGCGCCTTATTCGGTTGACTCCGTCTTCAAATAGTGGTCAATTGGGTTTCTTCCCAGGAGATACCACCATGAGAAAAGACGTATTGAAGAAGTTCCGGGAGACCCTGCTCGGCATGAAGAGCCAGCTCCTGGATGACCTTCCCGACCGGCTCAAGCAAGAGGTCGAAAGCACCAAGGACGAAGGGCGCGACACTTACGATCTGGCCAGCGACGAGCGGGATCGCGAGATCAACATGATCCTCAACGACCGCGAGCGCACCAAGCTGATGGCCATCGAAGACGCGTTGGCCCGGCTGGGCGAGGGCTCCTATGGCGAGTGCGAGGAATGCGGCGAGGACATAGGGGTGGGCCGGCTCAAGGTGATGCCGTTCACGCGGCTGTGCGTGCGCTGCCAGGAAGAGCTGGAACGGGAATCCCGGATGATGAAGAACTTTGACGAGGACCGTACGTTCCGCCGTCTCACCACGAACGATACGGAGGAAGAGAGCTACTAGGCCATGAAGTATTTCTTTTCCAGGGAAGACGCGGAAGTCGTGCGCATCGAGGGGGAAGCGCCGCGCACGCTTTACCCCTGTGTCGAGCCGCGCACGACCGGGACGCGCCACTTCTCCATGGGCCTCCAGCAAGTCGATCCGCACAGCGAGATTCCACTACACTCCCACGACGACTTCGAAGAGATACTGTTCGTGTTCGGCGGTCGGGCGACGGCCACCGTGGGAAACGAGACCGCGGAGATCGTCCCGGGCTCGGTCGTGTTCATTCCGCCCCGCACCAACCACGGGTTCGTCAACGACCATGACGAACCGCTGTGGATCACGTGGACCTTCTCGCCCCAGGGCTTTGAAGGCTATATCCGCGGCGTGGCCCAGGGCACTGTGCAGCTCAAGACCGTATAGGCGCGCGCGTCATTCCCCGTAGGGCGGCAGCAGGCCCAGCGGAGCCCCGGCCCGCCGGAAGTCGCGGTTCACTTTTGGAAGCATCCGCCACTTATCGAAAGCCCCGGCTCATTTATACGTCATTCCCGCCCCCTCCACCCGTCATTCCCGCGGACGCGGGAAACCAGGGGTGGAGAGGGGCAAGGCTTGCTCGCTCCCAAGCCCCGCAAGGAGGCCCCATGCTCCAGGACAGGATCGGTTTCATCGGCGCCGGCAAGATGGGCAGCGCCATCATCAAGGGAATCCTGCGCGCCGGGCTGGTGGACCGGGACCGGCTGGCCGCGAGCGATCCCATCGAGGCGTTGGGGAAGGCTTTGGTCGACGAAACCGGCGTCCGGTTCGTGCAGGACAACGTCGAGTTGGCGCGGTCGTCGGACATCGTGGTTCTGGCGGTCAAGCCCCAGGTCATCGACGCGGTGTTGCAGGAACTCGCCGGCACGCCGCTGGACGGCAAGCTGGTGGTGTCCATCGCGGCCGGAGTGCCGTTGGCGCGCATCGAGGGGCTGCTGCCCGAAGGGACGCGCGCCGTCCGGGTCATGCCCAACACGCCCTGCCTCGTGGGCGCGGCCGCCTCGGCCTACGCCGGAGGCCGCTGGGCGAAGGATGAAGACCTCGACCGGGTCGGACAGATCCTCTCGAGCGTCGGCCTCGCGGTCACCGTGGAGGAGCATCATCTCGATGCCGTCACCGCCTTGAGCGGCAGCGGGCCTGCCTACGTCTTCCTGTTCATCGAGGCGCTCACCGCGGGCGGGGTGCAGATGGGACTCGGCCGGGACGTCGCCCTGAAGCTGGCGCTGCAAACCGTCTACGGCTCCGCCGTCATGGCAAGGGAGTCCAAGGAGCACCTCGCCGAGTTGCGCGACGCCGTCACGTCGCCGGCCGGGACCACCGCCGCGGGCCTTTTCGCCCTGGAGCAGGGCGCGTTCCGCGCCACCGTCATGGAGGCCGTGCTGCAGGCCGCGGAACGCTCGGAAGCCCTGGGGAGAGGCGAGCACTAGCTCGACGCAGGACACGAGTGTCCCGGCCCCGCCGCTTCGAGGACATGGACCGCCATCTGTTGAACGGACCGCGAGTGTACCGCCTGGCGCTTGTGCTGGCGTGGCTCTTGGCCGCGGCGGCCCTCGCGCACGCGCAGGCCGGCCCGGCGCCGGACCTGGAAAAGCAGGCGCACGAGAAGCTCGTCGAGGCGCGCGGGAATGCCCGCGCCGAACGCTACGCGGAAGCTCTGAGCCAGCTCGGCGAGGCGGCGTCGCTGGCCGAACAGGCGGGGAGCACGCTGATCCTGGCCCTGGCGCTCCACAACGCGGCGGAGGTGCGCCTGCTCAAGGGCGAGCCGCTGGACGCCTTGAGGGACTACTACCGCGTCCTGGGCGTCTATACCGAGCTGGGCCACCCATCCGGCGTCAAGCTGGCGCAAGATCGCATCGACATCCTGTTGCGGCTCTTCACGAAACCGCGGACCCCGCCCACGCCCGTGGCCGAGGTTCCGGCATCGCCCGGCTCCGCGCCGCCGACCGGGCCCGGGACCGGCGCGGCGCCGGTAGAGCCCCCGCGGACGGAAGAGACGGACCGGCTGGCGCTCATCGACCAGGCCGTGGAGCGGGTCCGGCGGCGGCAACGCGGCGGGGATACGCCTGAAATTCCACCGGTCGAGGGCGTCCGCGTGACCCGCACCGAGCCGAGCGAAGAGCCCGACGACCCGCGCAAGTGGGCCTATGTCGAGTCGCTGCGGCGGAAGATCGGCGGCAACGCGCGCTACCCCGAATACGCCAGGCGGACGCGCCAGCAGGGGGTGGTGGACGTGGTCTTTGCCGTGCGTGAGAACGGCGAGGTCGAAGGCGTCAAGCTGTCCGGTTCGTCCGGCTTCATCGTGCTGGACGTGGAGGCGTTGCGCAACGTTCGCGAATCCGCGCCCTTCGGTCCCGTACCCGTCGGCGTCGCCGAGAGCCCCATGACCGTGCGCCTGACGTTGAACTACGAGCTGCCGGACACGTCCGCGGTCGCGCCGTGATCCAACGCCGGTCTTCCCGCGCAACCGTTCATCCCGGCAGGTGAGTTTCCGAACGTCGGTCGTGTCCCGACGACACGCCGTCAGGGGTTGCGGCCCGCGCGCGCCAGTGGCTCGATGGTGGTAAGGCGGGCCAGGGCGTAGCCGTGGAGCGGCTGGATCTCCAACGCGCGTACGTAGTCGAGGTCGGCGCGCGCGTGAAAGCCGAGGGCGCCGGCATTGCGAGCGCGCAGGACGTACACCTCCGCAAGCCACCTGTCATCCACGGCCAGCCCCAATTCCGCAACCTCCAGGAAGTTCAGGGACTCGCGATGGTTGCCCAGGAAGTAATGCGCGCGGGCAACGAAGTAATGACTGTAGGGATTGCTCGAGTCCACCCGGATGGCCTGTTCGAAACGCGCCAGCGCGGCCTCGTTCCTCTCCGCCCGGAGAAGCGCCTGCCCCTGCTGCAACAGCTTCATCGAAGCCTCGCGCTGCGGCAAGCCCGCACCCGCCAGCGCGGCAAGGTCCGGCAGCGGGTAGGCGTCCCCGGTGTCGCGGTCCGATTGGACATCTGCCCCGGTGGCGGGCGCGGTCGGCGCTGGCCGTGGTGCGAGCGCCGTCGTTCCGGGACGCGGCGCGTCCGGTTCCCCTTCTTCGGGTTCCGGCCTCGGGACGAGTGGTTGCGTTTCGGGCCGGGTCAGTGTTTGGGTCGCCGTGGGTGTCTCGGGCACGGTCCCGCCGGCAGGCGGCGGCGGTTTCGGCGCCGAGCCGGTCAGATCCTCTTCCACGATCGTTCCCTGGCGCAACAGCGGCGACGCCGGGTCGTTCGGGACCGCGGGCCGGTTCTGCGCCACCGCCGCCGCACAAACGAACGATGCCGCCAGGCAGAGCACTCCGGAGACCGTCCACGCCTGCGAAAAGGGTTTCGTCATTCTCTCGGTTCCACTCCCCACGGCTGCCGCGCGCCTCACAAGAGGATCACCGCCACCACCGTGCCCAGCGCGAACGGCACCAGCGCCGCCGGAGGCAGGTTCCCGCTGACCGTATCGAGAACCACCAACATCGACAGTCCGATGAACACAAGACCCGGATAGGTCACAAGAAGCTCGATCATGGATCCATGCCGGCGCCCGTCGACCCGGCCCGGGGAGAGCCCGGAAGCGTGGCGCCGGAGCAGCTTCCATTGTGGGTCGCGGGTGTCGGGGTGTCAAGGAGAGAGGAGAGTGGGCGGCGGGCAGGCCCCCCAGCGTCAAGGGCCGTCCGAGGGCGGGTCCGTGCCCAATACTTCCACGGGACGGGTGAACAGACAGTACGCACCGTCCGGGATCACGGGTTCCATTGAATGCCGGACTACCTTGGCCGTATCGATGCAGTTCCGCGGATCACCATAGACGAGAGACTCCATATCTGTCGAACACGGAGTCGATTGAGACAACGGTCAGGTTGTGCGTCAATGCTTGGGCGATCAGCATTCGATCAAAGGGATCGCGGTGGGCACCGGGCAATCGGCCGGCACGTTCCGCATCTTTGACGGTGATTTCAAGTTCCTCGAAGCCCTGGCTGGCGATGCTGGCGGTCACGTCGCGAGCGACGGCCTCCGCCTCCGGTAGTTTGCCGACGCGATGCTTGGTAGTGATTTCCCAAGCCGTGGCCGCGCTGACCACCACGTCGTTCGAACTGTCGTCCACTGCGCGACGAGCCGCTGGGGAGAGCCGCCTGTTGCCTGCGAGCCACCACATGAAAGCATGGGTATCGAGAAGGAGCCTCATGTCGATTCAGCTTTCCCAAGCTGCCAATTCTTCCTCCGGCAGTGGATCGAGGATGCTGTCGTCCACCACGATTTGTCCTCGCATGGCGCCAAACTGCCGCTTGCCGCGCGGTTTGCAGCGCACCAGCCGCGCGACCGGCTCACCCCGCCGCGCGATGACCACATCTTCGCCTGCCTCGACCTGCGCCAACAGGCGGGAAAGCTGAGTCTTGGCTTGATGGACGTTGACCACGGGCATGATTTGGCCTCCCTGAGTAGAAACTTAGCTAACAATATGACTAGATGTAGGGAGCTATGTCAAGCGGGACCAGTGGCTCAAACGGTAATGCCCGTCTCGTGCATGACAATGTAATGCGCTGTGACGGACAGGCAAGTCTAGGGGCGTCATCCGCGAGCCAGCCATGACGGCAGTTGCAGGAGATGTGGCCTTGTACGGAGGGGCCGTCGACGCGGTGAGAGGGTTGGCGGCCGGACGCATTGGCCCCGGATTTGCGTTCCCGAAAATAGAGACTGAAGATATAATGAGCGGGAGGATGAAGACACAGCCCCGTCATCCTGGGCGAGGAAGACGATGCAGCCCTGCTGGGCGTCGTCACGCTGGAAATTCTGGGGCTGGTGCTCAATCCCTTCAACCGGACCTTGCAGCCGATGCGCGTGACGCAGGCCTGAGTCCGCCTGTTGAGTGACAACACGTGTTCTTGCCCCACCCTCGCGGCCAGCAACTCCGCACGGCTGTCGGGATGCGGCGAGTCCTCGGCCGTAGAACCCTACGTCCGGTTGACAAAAGGTTGCGGTTGACATACGGTTGCATACTGAAGGAGAGCCCATATGACCACGGAGACGGTGACTCAGAGGCTGGAGCCCGAGGAGGCGGCCGAACAGCTCTTTGCCGCGCACGCTCAGGATGGCGTCTGGCTCGATCGCTTCACCGAAAGCCTCGCGGGCCGCCGCGCCGGGGCGTCCCTCGCGCGTACCATAGATGCGTGGGACTTGAGCCAGGCGGACGCCGGGCGGCTTTTCCATGTGAGCCGTCAGGCGTTCGGGAAGTGGCTGCGTTACGGCGCGCCCGCGGAGCGCGCGGCGGCCGTCGCGGATCTGGCGGCCGCCACCGATCTGCTGGTGCGCCATCTCAAGCGCGACCGGATTCCGGCCGTGGTGCGCCGGCCAATCCCCGCGCTCGACGGGGTTTCCTTGATGGACTTGCTGGACCGGGGAGAGACGCGCGAGCTGCTCGCGGCTTGCCGCGGAATGTTCCGGTTCGATCGGGTGCAGGGTTGACCGTGGAGTTGCTGCGCGAGGCGATCCCCGACGGTCACCTGTGGTGGCGCATCGCGGATCCGGCTTGGGTTGATCCTCTTGACCCCGACTTCGCACGGCAAAGGGGCGGACGGTGGAATCCGCCCGGCAGTTTCCCGACGCTCTATGTCAACGAAGACATGGTGACGGCCAGGCTGAATCTTCGCGCATTCATCGCTGGCTGGCCGTACGAACCCGAAGACCTTCGGGAGGACACCGGACCGGTTCTGGTCGGCTGCACGTTGCCGCGCCGTCAGGTGGTCTGCGACGTGCACACCCCCGAAGGCGTCCGCGCCGCCGGCATGCCCGCCTCCTATCCGTTCGAAAGAGGCGGTGCGCTGGTGCCGCACAGTCTTTGTCGACCCGTTGGAGAGCGGGCCAAGGCCTTGGGTCTGCGAGGCGTCCGAGCCCGCTCGGCGCAATCCCGCGACGGCGCCGGGCGCGAGTTGGCGTGGTTTCCCGCCTCGGTCCGCAGCTTGGCCCGACGGGTCGGGACGTTGGCCTTCCCGGAATGGTTCTGGGGGTAGCCGGACCTCCTCGGCCGATCTTCAATCGGCCCATTCGCTCCATTGTTTTCGTGCGGAGGACGCAAGACGGTTTCCCGTGCCGCCGCCTTGTCCGCTCACGGGCCGAGTGCTAGTCTCCTTCCCCGGACAACCACCGAAACGGAGGCATACCCATGATCATCGATCTCGATTCACACTTGCGCGAAGGCTACTTCATGGACGAGGTGTACAGGCTCGACGAGCCGTTCGCTCAGTTCACGCCGAGGAAGGCCAACGACCAGGGCAGGAGCCACGGTACGCGCTTCATCCATTCCCTGGAGCCGCTCAATCCCCAGGGGCTCGCAACCCACAAGCACCCCTACATCTACGACCCGAAGGTGAACTGGCGCGCGGGGGAGATCGCCGAGCGGCAGGTGGGCGGGTACGACATGGCGCGCCGGCTGGAAGACATCCGCGCGGAGCGCATCGACAAGGAGATCATCTTTCCCACCGGCATCAGCATCGCCACGCAGAACCAGGGCCGGCTCGGCGCCGCGGTGGCGCGGGCGTTCAACGACTGGGTGGCGAACCTTGTCAAGGGCTACGAGGACACGTTCCTGCCTTGTGCCATGGCCCCGGCGGGCTGCCCGGAAGCGATGCCCGACGAGGTGACGCGCTGCGTCAAGGAGCTGGGCTTCAAGGCCACCCATCTGGTGCCGTACGTGGGTTCGAGGAACGTGGACGACCCGATCTTCTATCCGTACTACGAGACGGTCCAGGATCTCGGTGTCCCGCTTTTCTGCCACCCCAACAGCAACGGCGACCTCACCGACCGGTTCGACAATTTCTACAAGACGCACGTGCTGGGACGGGTCATGAACTGCACGGCCGCGCTGGTGGCGCTGGTGCTGGGAGGCGTGTTCGAGAAGTTCCCGCGCCTCAAGGTCGTGTTCTTCGAGTGCAGCGCCGAATGGATACTCTTCTGGATGCACCGCATGGACGACGACTACGAGTGGGCCAAGGACTTCTCCCAGCTCACCGGGCACCTGAGCATGGCGCCGTCGGAGTACATCAAGCGCAACTGCTACGTGACCTGCGAGGCGGACGAGCGCGACCTCGCCACGCCCATCAAGGAGCTGGGCGAGGACCGCATCTTCCTGGCCACCGACTACCCGCACTTCGACTCGGAGTACCCGCACACGGTCTCCGGCATCGAGGAAAGGTCCGACATCACGGACAGCCAGAAGGCCAGAATCCTGGGCGAGAACGCTGAGGAGTTGCTGAACCTGTAATAGGGCCGATGGAGGAGACGCAGGTGAAGTTCTCCCAAGACATCGTTCCCCTGACCGACCTGAAATCCAACCCCGGCCGCGTAGTGAAACATGCCGCAGAATGTCGCCGTCCCGTTCTCGTCACCAGTCGCGGGCGAGGCGTCGCGGTCGTCCAGTCCATCGAAGAATTCGAAGCAGCCGACGATGAGCGCGCTTTCATGCGGGCGGTAGTCGAAGGGTTGTCAGATATCGAAGAAGGACGCGAGGTCTCGTTGGCGGAAGCGAAATCCCGGCTCGGTCCCAAGTAGTCGTGCCCGTGGAAATCGGTTGGTGCGGCGAATTCGTCATGCCGATAGCATCCGTTGCATCGCTCGACTGGGAGGACCTGGAGGAATGGGCGGGATCAGCGGTCGTGGAGCGCGGCGAGAGCTACCGGCGCCGCGTGCACGATCTTGCCGTGACTCAGGAAGAGCGTCTGGTCGCCGACGTCATGGGAGGCGAGAGCTATCTCACCCTCGTGTGGATGACCGGCGACACGCCTGACCACCAGTGCAGTTGTCCTTACGCAGGCCCCTGCAAACACGCCGTTGCCGTGGTCCTGACTTATCTTGACCACCTCAGTTCCGGAAAATCGGTTCCGAATATCGAGTCTGACGAACTGGACGCCCGGTTGTCCGCGTATGGCCTCGCGGGCGGGCCGGAGCAGGCTTTCGATGTCAAGAAGGCGCGCACCGCCCTCAAAGCCATGTCCAAGGCGAAGCTCGTCGAGTGGGCGATGGACAGGTTTGCCGTGGATCCGGCGCTCTTCGATACGCTGCCTTTGGCGGCACCGCTGACCGACAAGGCTCTGGCTCAGACAGTAGGCCGGCTGCGCCGCCGGATCCGCGAGACGGCGAGTGAAGGAGGCTGGCAGGATCATTGGAGCCACCGGGGTTACACGCCGGACTATGGGCCGATACGGGCGCAACTCGAAAAGCTGTTGAAGGGCGGGCATGAAGCCGTGGTGGCGGAGTTAGGAGAAGAGATATTCGAACGGGGAACTGCGCAGGTCGAGGAATCGGACGACGAGGGTGAAACCGCCTCGCAGATCAGCGATTGCTTGGCCGTGGTGTTGGACGCGAAGGGGAAAACACGACAACCGGCCGCAAAGCTCATGATCTGGTACTGGGACAAGTTGATGAACGACGAGTACGCTTTGCTGGAGGGGCTGGAGCCGCCGGTGGAGGAGGCTCGACTGAGCCGGGCCGACTGGGGTGAGGTTGCCGAAGCATTCGGGAACAGGTTGGCTTCTTCGCCCAAGCCTGCAAGCGACGACCGCTGGTCTTCGGAAAGGCACCGTCGGGAAAGGCTGCTGGCTTGCACGCGGTCGGCGTTGTTCAACACCGGCGAGGATGAGCGGGCGATAGAGCTGATGATCGAGGAGCTGCCCTATTGCGACAACTACGTCGAGCTCGTTCAATGTCTGTTGGCAACCAAAGCCTATGATCAGGCGGTGGACTGGGCACGCCAAGGTTTCCACAAGACCCTGGACGATCATCCCGGCATCGCATGGAAGCTGGTGGAGTTGTTGGTCGAAATCGCCCGGAAACGGAGGGACTGGTTGCTGGTTGCGGCCCTGCGAGCAGAGGCGTTCGTGAGGCACACCAATGTGGACCACTATCGAGATGCCGAGAAAGCAGGCCGAAAGGCGGACTGCTGGCAACAGGTGCGGCCCGCGTTGTTGCGCTTCCTGGAGACGGGAGCCGCGCCTTCGTCCGCGGCCGGGTGGCCGTTGCCCGGCACCGGGCTTCAGTGGTCCGGCTCGCGATTTCGGCGAACCTTCCCCGAGCACAATGACCTGATCGCCATCGCGCTGTACGAGAGTCGGACCGAGGACGCCTTGCGGTGGTTTCGGGAGGCGCCCAATCAAGACTATCATGCCGAAGCCGTCGCCAAGGCCGTGGCGGGAACCTATCCCGACGTGAGCCTTGAAGTCTGGAAACGCAAGACGGAAGGTCTGATCGACAGAGTCCAGCCACGCTCGTATCGGGAGGCTATGCCTTATCTGTCGAGGATGGAAAAGCTCATGCAGAGTCTGGGCCGCGGTGACGAGTACCGCGGTTATATCTCCGCGTTGCGCCTTCGACACAAAGCAAAGCGACGTTTGATGGAAGAGCTGGACAAGCTGGAAACCCGCCAAAGAAACAGCACCCGGTGACCCTTCGTGTGTCCGCGGGGAAGCCCGCGTTGACACGCATGGGGCCGCGTGTTACGAGCGGTTCAGGAGCCATGGGCTCATGCCACGCGCGATCCCCTGACAGTACAGTCGCAGATCGGAGGAACGGCCGTGAAGGAACGGATTCGCGAGATCGACAAGGAGTACGGGTTCAATCTCACCGAGGACGAGATCGAGTCCATCGCCAAGCAGGCCGAGGAGACGCACGAGTTGCTCCAGGACCTTTACAAGGTCGACGTCGGCGGGGTCATGCCCATCATGAAGATCGACAAGCAGCGGAAGAGCTAGCCGCTCCCAACACCCCCGACACCATGGACGACAGCACCAAGGAAAGCATCCTCCAGCACATCGACGGCCAGGAGCTGGCCGAGCTCACCCGGGACCTGGTGGACATCCTGAGCCCCACCGGATCGGAGAAGGAGATCGGCGAGTTCATCCTCGACTGGTACGGGCGCAACGGCCTCAAGCCCATCCGCCAGGAGATCGACCCCAACCGCGTGAACGCGGTGGGAGTGCTCCAGGGCACCGGCGGCGGCGTGTCGTTGATGATCAACGGTCACATGGACACCAGCTTCACCGGCCAGGAGGACGATCTGATGCTGTGCCGGGAGCTCGAGCCCCAGAGCGAGCTCCAGGGCGCGATCCGGGACGGCAAGGTGTTCGGCTTGGCCGCCTCCAACATGAAGTCCGGGCTCGCGGCCTTCATGGTGGCCGGCAAGGCGCTCAAGCAGAGCGGCGTGGCCATCAAGGGCGACCTGATCCTGGCGGCGGTGGCGGGCGAGATCTCCCGCACGCCCATCGGGCCGTACCAGTCCGGGCTCTACCGCGGCGAGGGCACCGGCACGCGCCACCTGCTCACCTACGGCGTCCAGTCCGACTACGCCATCGTGGCCGACCGCTCGGCCCTCTCCATCGTCTGGACCCAGGCCGGCGTGGCCCAGTTCAAGATCGACACCTTCGGCAATCCCCACGCGGCGTGGGGGGTCACGCGGGAGCAGGAGCCGCCGGAGGAGCACAACGCGGTGCTGAAGATGGCAAGGGTTGCGCAGGCGGTGGATGCCTGGGCCGAGGAGTTCGAGGCCAACCACGTGTACCAGTCGGCCAACGGCCCGATCATCCCCAAGGTCAATCTCGGCGCGGTCCAGGGGGGCGCGCCCTACCGGCCCAACTACCATCCGGGCATCTGCTCGCTCTACGTGGACGTGCGCATTCCGCCGGAGCTTCGGCCGATCGAAGTGCAGCGCCAGTTGCGCGCGGTCATGGACGCCACCGGCTACGAGTACGACATCGAGATGTACACGTCGAAGATGGGCTACGAGGCCAAGGGCATCGAGCCCGTCGTGGAGGTCATCGAAGGGACCCACCAGGAGCTGTTCGGCGAGAAGACCACGCCGGCCAACACGTTCCGCTCCAGCATCTGGACCGACACCAACATCTACAACGAGATGGGCATCCCCGCCTGCAAGTTCGGCCTCGGCGGCGGCCGCTTCACCACCCGGTCGGAGCAGATCGACATCGACGAGATCGTGCGCGCCTCGCAGATCTACGCGTTGTCGGCGGCCACCATCTGCAACTGGAGCCGGTAGCCGTCCAAGCAGGAGCCTCTGATGGAACCGGTACTCGCCGAGAAGATCGTCCATGGCTTGAAGGCGGTGGGCATCGACTTCATGACCTACCTGCCGGAGAGCCGGCTAAGCCAGATCCTGCCGCTCCTGCGCGAGGACGGCACGGTGCAGATGGTAGCCGCCGCCAGCGAGCAGGAGGCCATCACCATCGCCGCGGGCGCGGCCTTGGGCGGCAAGCGGGTGGCCTGCTACATGGAGAGCACGGGACCCTACGTTTCCGCCTACTCGCTTCTCACCGTGGGCAAGCAGATGGGCGTGCCGATCCTGCTGCTCATCGGCTTTCTGGGCAGCTTCGCGGACCAACGGAACAGCTTCCTCTATGTCACCATCGGCATGCGGATGATCCCCACCCTGGAAGGGCTCGGGCTCGAATACCGCGTCATCGAGAACGCCGACAATCTGGAGCGGCACATCAGGGACGCCCAGCGGGTCAGCGACTCCATGCGGGCGCCGGCCGCGTTGATCTTCTCCGGGGAGTTCGCCCGATGATCCGGCGCGATTGTCTCGAGCTCATCGCGCCGTTGATGACCGATCAACTGGTGCTCTCCTCCCAGAGCGGCCAGCGCATTGAGTGGTTCCACCTGTCGCAGCACGAGGGCAACCTGCTGGTGGGAATGATGGGGTGCGCCACCGGAGTAGGCATGGGACTGGCGCTGGCGCTGCCCCACCGCCGTGTCATCGTGCTGGAATCGGACGGCAGCGTGCTGTTGTCGCTGTTCAATCTCCCGACCTTGGGCAACCTGAACCTCACCAACCTGACGGTGTTCGTGTTCGACAACGAGGTCTACAGCGGCAGCACCATGAGCGAACCCACGGCCACGGCCGGAAAGACCGACCTGACGGCCATCGCCCGGGCCTCGGGAATAGAAAACGCCGTCACCGTGGACGACATCGAGGGCTTCAAGGAACATGGACTACCCGGTGTGACGGGAGAGGGGCTCCACTACGTGGTGTGCAAGGTGGAGGAGAGCCTCATCCACCGCGAGATCCCGCGTCCCAACGTCGATCTGGCGGAGTACAAGTACCGGTTCGTTCGCTATATCGAGCGCACCGAGGGCATTACCGTACCGTTCGTCGGCCTGGGGTAGCCCGCATGGTTCAGCCCCGGGCCGCTCGTTGAACCGGCGCGCCGGGACGGCGCCCGCGTTCCGCGGCCACACACTCAATCGCCAAGCAAACCAAAACCACAAGGAGGTGAATCACCATGCCAACCAACCAAGAGGCGGTGAAACGTCAGGAAGCAGAGAAGACCGAGTACGACTGGGGTACGCTCTGGCCGCACTACCACAAGGAGAGGATGAACTGGGCCACCGGTTTCCGCACCAAGGGCGACGTGGACATCCTGTTCCTTTCCGGCTCCACCGGACGCGACCCGTTCGAGGACGCGCCTTGCCGGGAGCCCGGCGAGGAGCGGTCCGGCCGCGGCAAGGTCGTCGGCGGCATCAAGGAGCAGACCCGTCAGGCTTGGCAGGACATCAAGGACAACCTGGAGATGATGGGCGGCGAGCTCAAGAACATCGTCATGATCCGCTACTTCCTCACCCGGCGGGAGGACGTGTTCGACATGCGTGACGAGATGTACGCGTTCTTCGAGGAGCACGAGCCCGATCTGCGCGCCCATCCCCGCCCCGCTACGCTGCTGCGCGGCGTCGGCATCGACCTGCAGGACATGCTGATCGAGATCGAGGCGTGGGCGGCGGTGCCGCGGAAGAAATAACTGCCCGAAACGTGAAGCGGGGGGTTAACCCCAACCCGGGGAACCCCCCCTAGAAAAGGAAAAAACAAAACCAACGGCCCGACCCCGACCCCCCCCCCCCCGCGGGTATAAACGGGGTTTAGGCCCAGGGCAGGGAC